>JAEWJG010000211.1 GCA_023386675.1 Actinomycetes bacterium | reverse complement strand
GCACCGCCGCTCCGACCCACACCGCCGGGATGGCCGCATCCACGTAGCCGGTCGGGGTCAGCGTCCCGCCCGCTCCGGTGAACACCGCGGTCAGCACCGCCACGCCGAGCGCCACGCCGACCTCCCGCAGGGTGGAGTTCGTGCCAGACGCCTTCGCGTGGTCGGCCGGGCGCATGTTCGCGAGCACCGCGGTCGACGACGGCGCGAACACGAGGCCCATGCCGATGCCGGCGAGCAGGAACGGCGGCCACATCTGCGAGTAGGGCAGCGTCGCCGACAGCGTGAGCGCGATCCAGCCCATCGCGACAGCCAGCAGCACCAGCCCGGCGACGACCGGGAGGCGCGTCCCGGTCCGCGAGGACAGCAGGCCGGTGAGCGGCGCGACCACCATCGGCGCCAGCGTCCACGGCATGGTCATCACGCCGGCCTCGAGCGGGGTGTGGCCCTGCACGACCTGGAGGAACTGGATGAGGATGAAGATCGCCCCGAAGATGCCGAAGCTGAACGTGACGCCGACGAGGTTGGCGACGGTGAAGCTCCGGTCGCGGAACAGCCGCAGCGGCAGCAGGGGAGCGGCGGCCCGCGACTCCCAGAACACGAAAGCGACCAGCAGGGCCGCGCCCGCGATCAGCGGGACGAGCACCTCCGCGCTGCCCCAGCCTGCGTCGTTGCCGCGGACGATCGCGAAGACCACCCCGAGCACACCGGGCGCCGCGAGCAGCAGGCCGATGACGTCGGCGCGGACCCGAGCGCCGAAGCTGTTCGGCAGCGCGAAGAGCGCCAGCGGCACCGCGATGACGCCGAGCGGGACGTTCAGCCAGAAGATCGCCTGCCAGTTCCATCCCTGCACGACGGCGCCGCCGATCAGCGGGCCGAGTGCGACGCCGAGACCGGAGATGCCGCCCCAGATGCCGATCGCCGCCGGACGCAGACGCTCGCTGACGCTGCCCGCGAGCAGCGTGAGCGAGAGGGGGAGCAGGGCCGCGGCGCCGGCGCCCTGCACCGCGCGTGCCGCGATGAGCATCCACGGCTCGGTGGCGAGTGCGCTCGCGGCGCTGGCGAGGGTGAAGATCACGATGCCGGCGAGGAAGACGGACCGCCGGCCGAGCCGGTCGCCGAGACCGACGGCCATGAGCATCAGCGTCGCGAAGCTGAGCGTGTAGGCGTTGACCACCCACTGCAGCTCTTCGATGGACGCCGACAGATCGCGGGCGATCACGGGCAGTGCACTCGTCACGACCAGGTTGTCGAGGGTGGCCATGAACATCGGCAGCGAGGCCGCGACGATCGCCAGCCAGACGGGGATGGAGCGGGTGCGCGGTGCGGCGGGAGCGGACATGCGCTGCCTCCATTGGTTGTTATCGGATGATTACAAGAGCAGACATTAGTAATCGACTGATAACCTGTCAAGTGTGACGGACAAGAACACCGAGCGGATCCCCTCCGCCGAACGCCGCGTCCAGATCCTCGAGGCCGCCAGCCGGGTCTTCGGGGAGCGCGGCTACTTCGGCGCGACCACCGACCAGATCGCCCGAGAGGCCGGCATCAGCCAGCCGTACGTGGTGCGGATGTTCGGCAGCAAGGAGAACCTGTTCGTCGGCGTGCTCACGCGGTCGCTGGAGCGCCTGCTGGTCGCCTTCACCGAGACCATCGCGGAATGGAAGGCGGACGGCGAACCCGCCTCCGCCGACGGCACGTCCGGCATCGGGATGAGCGGCGCGCGCGGCGAGATCGGCCGGCGCCTCGGCCTCGCGTACGTCAACCTGATCGAGGACCGCGGCCTCCTGCTCTCGCTGATGCAGGCGTTCAGCATGGGCCAGGACCCGACCATCGGCGGCAAGGCGCGCGACGGCTTCCTCACCATCTACCGGCTGCTGCGCGACGAGGCCGACTTCGAGCCGGAGGAGGCGCGCTCGTTCCTGGCCGAGGGGATGCTGCTCAACACCCTGCTGGGCCTGCGCCTCACGGACGAGTACGCGAAGGACCCCGCGGCGACCGAGCTCATCGAGTGCACGTTCCGCACCAAGCTGCAGCTGGTCCTCGACGTGTCCGCCGACGAGGGCGTGCGCGCGTGACCGGCAGCGGACTCATCCTGATCGACAAGCCGGAGGGGATGACGAGCCACGACGTCGTGGCCCGCGTGCGCAAGGCGGCGGGCACCCGCAAGGTCGGCCACGCGGGCACGCTGGACCCGATGGCGACCGGTCTGCTGGTCATCGGCGTCAACTCGTCCACCCGGCTGCTGACGTACATCGTCGGGGCCGACAAGGAGTACCTGGCGACCATCCGGCTCGGCGCCGGCTCGACCACCGACGACGCAGAGGGCGACCTGCTCGCGCCGGTGTCGCAGGAGGCCCTGGATGCGGTGACCGACGATGCCATCGCCGCCGGCATCGCGGCCCTCACCGGCGAGCTGGAGCAGATCCCGAGCTCCGTCTCCGCGATCAAGGTCGACGGCAAGAGGGCGTACGCGCGCGTCAGGGCCGGGGAGCAGGTGGAGCTCGCGGCGCGCGCCGTCACGGTCTTCGAGTTCGAGCTGCTGGCCACCCGGCGGATCGACGGCGCGATCGACCTCGACGTCCGCGTGGTCTGCTCGTCGGGTACGTACATCCGCTCGCTCGCCCGGGATCTGGGCAGCTCGCTCGCCGTCGGCGGTCACCTGACCGCGCTGCGGCGCACCCGCGTCGGCGCCTTCGCCGTGCGCGACGCCCACGACCTCGCTACGCTCGATGCGGAGGCCGCGCTCATCCCGGCAGTGGATGCCGCGACCGACCTGTTCGAGCGGCTCGACCTCACCGAGCAGCAGGCGATCGACCTCACGCACGGGCGGCGCATCCATGTGGCCGACCGCGAGGGGCCGGGAGGCGAGCCCGTCGCCGCCGTCGCGCCGAACGGAGCGCTTGTGGGACTGATCGAGTTCCGCGGAAAGGAAGCCAGGACGCTCGTGAACTTCCCCACGGACGAGGCCGTCGGCCGCGCATGATCGAATGGTTCACGACCGTGCAGGTCATCGTGGCCTGCGCCGCGGGCATCCTGTGCCTGGTGCTCGGACTGATCGGCCGCCTGCCCGGCGACGTCTCGATGGGCGCCGTCGCGCTGGTCGAGCTGCTGCTGCTCGCGCAGCTTGTGGTCGCGATCATCGCGCCCGCTGTCGGCAACAACCCGTCCGGCAGCCTCGCGGAGTTCTACATCTACCTGATCTCGGCGATCATCCTCCCGCTCGCCGGCGGCTTCTGGGCGCTGATCGAGCGCAACCGCTGGAGCACCGTCATCCTCGGCGGGGTCTGCCTGGCGATCGCCGTCATGGTGTACCGGATGGGGCAGATCTGGTTCGTCCAGGGCGCGTGAGCGTCGGCGCACCGAAATAGAATCGAAGCGATGTCCCACCACACCGCCCCCACGCGCACGAATGCCGCACCGTCGTCCCCGCGGCGCCGGATGTCGGGGGTGGGCCGGGTGCTCGTCTTCGTCTACGGCGTGCTCGCGCTCGCCGCGACCGGGCGCAGCGTCTTCCAGATCATCGACCGCTTCCACGAGGCGCCGGTCGCCTTCACGCTGTCGGCGCTCGCCGCAGTCGTCTACATCGTGGCGACCGTCGCGCTCGTCGCGCCCGGACGCGTCTGGTACCGGGTGGCGTGGATCACCATCAGCTTCGAGCTGGCGGGCGTGCTGGTCATCGGCACGCTGAGCCTGTTCGCCCCTGCCGCACTCGGCCTGCACGACATCGACCCGTTCGGGCGCGACGCGACCGTGTGGTCGGTGTACGGGATGGGATACCTGTTCATCCCGCTGGTGCTGCCGGTGCTGGGGCTGCTCTACCTGCGCTCGCACCGTCCGGCGCAGCCGTCCGCCGAGGTCGCCTCATGAGGGTCTTCCACGCGGTCGAGGAGGTCCCGGACGGCTGGGGGCCGTCCGCGATCACGATCGGCAAGTTCGACGGCGTCCACACCGGGCACCGCGCGGTGATCGACCGGCTCCGGTCGGTCGCCGCCGAGCGCGGGCTGGTGTCGACGGTGATCACGTTCGACCGGAATCCGCTCGAGGTGCTGGCGCCCGAGAAGTGCCCGGCATCGCTCGTGAGCAACGCGCAGAAGCTCGACCTGCTCGCCTCGACCGGGGTGGATGCGACGCTCATGGTCCACTTCGACCACGCGCTCGCGGGGCTGGCTCCCGACGAGTTCGTGCACCGCATCCTGGTGGACCGGCTGCACGCGGCGGCGGTGCTGGTCGGCAGCGACTTCCGGTTCGGCGCCCGCGGCGCGGGGGATGTGGCGCTGCTGCGCGAGCTGGGCGAGACCTACGGCTTCACAGTCGAGCTGATCGACGACGTGCGGCCCGAGCACGGGCGACGCGTGTCGTCCACGTGGATCCGCGAGCTGCTCGCCGACGGCGACGTCGGCCACGCGACGGAGCTGCTCGGCTCGGCGCCGACCGTCCGCGGTCTCGTGGTGCACGGCGCCGCACGCGGACGCGAGCTGGGCTACCCGACGGCGAACCTGTCCCCGGAGTCGGAGGGCCTCATCCCGGCCGACGGCGTGTACGCGGGCTGGCTGACCGACGGCGACGAGCGCTACCCGGCGGCGATCTCGGTCGGCAACAACCCGACGTTCGAGGGTGTGCCGCACAAGCAGGTCGAGGCGTACGTGCTCGACCGCGAGCTCGACCTGTACGACCACACGGTCGAGGTTTCGTTCGTGCACCGCATCCGTGGCATGGTCGCCTACACCGGGATCGAGCCGCTGATCGCGCAGATCGCGGACGACGTCGAGCAGGCCCGGCGCATCCTCGGCGCGAGCGAACCCTCCTGATGGCGGACGGCGACCCGGCCGCCGGTGCGCGGCCGCTCTGGCACGGCCGCGCGGTCGCGCTGGTCGGCATCCTGCTCGTCGCCGCGAACCTCCGGACCGCGGTCGCGGCGCTCTCGCCGATCTTCGCCGAGATCCGCACCGAGTTCGACGTGTCGAGCATCGGCGTCGGGCTGCTCGGGATGCTGCCGCCGGTCTGCTTCGCGCTGTTCGGCCTGATCGCGCCATCGTTCACACGGAAGCTGAAGCTCGAGACCGTCGTGCTGATCGCGCTCGGCGTGATGCTCGCGGGCCACATCGTCCGGGCGTCCGCGACATCGTTCGCCGTGCTGGCGATCGGATCGGCCGTCACGTTCGCCGGGATGGGCGTGGGCAACGTCCTGCTGCCGCCGCTGGTGAAGCGCTACTTCCCCGACCGCATCGGCCTGGTCACCTCCTTGTACGCGACGGTCATGTCCGTCTCGACGCTGCTGCCGCCGCTGGTCGCGGTGCCGGTCGCCGACGCTGCAGGCTGGCACGTCTCGGTCGGGATGTGGGGACTGGTGAGCCTCCTTGCCGTGCTGCCGTGGCTGCGCATCCTGATCACCCACCGGCCGGCGCATCCCGATCACGACGTCGACGTGGAGAGCGCGCAGCCGGCCATGGCGGGACGCGTCTGGCACTCCCCGCTCGCCTGGGCGCTGGCCGTCGTGTTCGCCGTCTCCAGCCTCAACGCGTACGCCATGTTCGCGTGGCTGCCGGAGATCCTGCACGACGTCGCGGGCGTCTCACCGGTCGACGCGGGTGCCCTGCTCTCGGTGTATGCCGGGATGGGCATACCGGCCGGGCTGCTCGTCCCGCTGCTGGCGGCGCGGATGCGGAACGTCGCCATCCTGATCTACGCGGGCGTCGCATTCTTCGTCGCCGGGTACTTCGGGCTGATCCTGGCGCCGGGCGCGGCGACCTGGCTGTGGGCCGCGCTCGCGGGGCTCGGGCCGCTGCTGTTCCCGCTGTGCCTCGTGCTCATCAACGTGCGGACGAGGACGCACGCGGGCTCGGTGGCGCTGAGCGGCTTCACTCAGGGGCTCGGGTACACGCTCGGCGCGCTCGGACCGCTGGCGGTCGGCGTGCTGCACCAGGTGACCGGCTCCTGGACGCTCGCGCTGCTCGTACTGACCGCCACCGTGCTGGCGGCCGCGATCGCCGGCGCCGTCGTCGCGCGTCCCCGCTTCCTCGAGGACTGAAAACGGGTCTGCCCGCAGCACTCGGCGCGCTCTACCCTGAGTGCGTTTCGAGATCGGAGCGGACCATGGGATGGAGCAGCAAGAACCTCACGACGAGCACCTCCGGGACGCGCCTCGCCGTCTACCAGCCGACCGCGTGGCTGTTCGCGCAGTACACGCGTCACGTCGTCTTCCAGGGCTTCGACGCCACCAACGGTGACGACGGGCAGCTCTACGAGCTGTACTGCAGCCAGAGCGACGACTGGCACGTCAAGAACCTCGTCTCCGAAGCCGGCGGGGCCGAGGCGGCCACGAACGCGAACGGGTACATCTGGGCGCATCAGGGATCGCAGCACGTGGTCTACCAGGGGCGCCAGTTCGACGGGCACGTGCACGAGCTGTGGTACACCAGCGATGACGGCTGGAACGCCAACGACCTGACGAACGCGGCGGGGGCGCCGCTCGCGCTCGGTCAGCCGTCGGGGTACGAGACCTACTACGACGGGACTCAGCGGGTGGTCTACCAGGGACGCGACCTGCACGTGCACGAGCTGCGCAACTCCGGGGACGGCTGGCACCACCTCGACCTGACCGCCGCGGCGGGAGCACCGAACGCGTCGCCGACCTCCGCGCCCGTCGGCTACTCCTTCGAAGACCAGCACACGGCGCACGTCCTCGTGCACACCGAGGCGGACTCCGGGAGCGGGCACATCATCGAATACTGGTCGGACGGCTCCGGCTGGCGCTGGGCCGACCTCACCGCGACGGTTGGCGCGCCCGTGATCTCGCCGTGCGAGAACATCCGCGGGTACGTCTTCCGTGGGGAGGGGACGCAGCACATCGACTACGTCGGCGTCGACGGGCATGTGCACGAGCTCTGGTGGTACTACCCCTCCGGTTGGCACCACAACGACCTGACCGCCGCGTCGCGCACGTCCACGCTCGCGCTCGCGGGGTCGAGCCCCGCGGGGTACGCCTTCGAGTCCGGACGCCTCCAGCCGGATGCGACACAGCACGTCTGGTACGCGGGGACGGACTCGCTGCTCCACGAGCTCTGGTACGGGTCAGGGGTGTGGCACGTCAACGACGTCGCAACGAGCGTCGGCGCACCGCCGGTGGTCGGGGACGCCGCGGCCTTCGTCGAGGTGGACGACGGGACGCAGAACGTCTTCTACCTCAGCGACGCCCACGAGATCATCGAACTGCGCTGGCGTCCGTGACCCGCCGGGCGCCCTACGGGAGCAGGTGGGCGCGGTGGATGAGGGCGGCGGCGCCGATGAGCGGGCCCTCGGAGGAGAGCCCGGACGGGACGATGCGGACCTTGCGCACGAACGGGAAGTAGTGCTCGTCGATCACGGCGCGCATGTGGTCGAACAGGTCCGGCGTCGAGTGCGAGAAGCCGCCGCCGATGGCGACCAGCTCCAGGTCGAGCAGCGCGGTCGCCGAGGCGATCGCGTGGCCCACCGCGCGGCCGGTGCGGGCGATGGCCTCGCGCGCGACCGGGTCGCCGGCCGCGTACGCCGCCGCCAGCTCCTCGCCGGTGGTGCCCTCGAAGCCCTGGTGGCGCGCCCACGCGACCGTGTGCGGGCCGGACGCCATGGCCTCCAGGGCGAACGGGCTGCCGAAGGTGTCCTCACCCCTGATGTCGCCCACCTCGACATGACCGATGTGGCCGGCGTTGCCGGTCGGTCCGGTGATCACGCGGCCGCCGACGATCAGTCCGCCGCCGATCCCGGTGGAGATGACCATGCCCATCACGTTGTCGACGCCCTGTGCGGCTCCGACCCAGTGCTCGGCCATGGTGATCGCGACGCCGTCCATCTCCAGTGTGACGGGGACGTCGAGGCCGAGCCCGTCGGCGACCCGCTTGACGAAGTCGCGCATGGGGTAGTCGCGCCAGTGCGGCACGTTCAGCGGTGAGACCAGGCCCCGCCGCCGGTCGATCGGGCCGGCGCTGCCGATGCCGACCCCGACGATCCGGCCGCCCTCGGGCAGCGCCGAGGCCGCCGCGCGCACGACGCCGCCCACCGACTCCTCGAGCTCCGGCACGGTCGCGTCGCGCCCGGTCGGGCGGCGATGACGCGAGCCCTCGACCAGGCGGCCGTCGGTATCGACGAGCGCAGCCTCCACCTTCGTGCCGCCGAAGTCGACGGCGAGGGCGAACAGGAGGGGGCTGGGCTGGAGGTCCGTGGGCACGACTAAACGATAGACGACACCGGCTGTGCTCATTTGAGCGCTCACCACGCACATGTTGCTCACGTGCGCGGCCGCTTCCTAAGCTGGAGGGGTGGCCCTGAACGATTCCGACGAGATCCTCGCCGTCAAAGCCGCAGAGCTCTACTACGAGGCCGGCAAGACGCAGGACGAGATCGGCGTCGCCCTCAACGTCTCCCGCTGGAAGGTCGGCCGTCTCCTCGTCGCCGCCCGCGAGCACGGCTTCGTGCGGATCGAGATCGTGCACCCCAGTGCCCGCCGCTTCTCGCTCGAGCGGGAGCTGTGCGGCTTCTACGGCCTGGAGGACGCTGTGGTCGTCCCCGCGGCGGAGTCCGACGCCGAAGTGCAGGGCCGCGTCGCGCAGGCGGCCGCCGACTACCTCACCACGCTCCGCCCCGTCCCGCGCACGCTCGGCGTGAGCTGGGGCCGCACGCTGCACGCCGTCGCCGCGCGCCTCCGCCCGGGCTGGGCCGTCGGCGTCAACCCCGTGCAGATCAACGGAAGCGTCTCCTCCACCCGCCAGGCCACCGCGGCCGCGGACACCGCTGTAGTGATCGCTCGCAAGGCGCAGGGCACCGCCACGCTGCTGCCCAGCCCCGCCATCTTCGAGCACGCCGCCACCCGCCGTGCGATCGAGGCCGACCGCTCGGTGCAGAGCGTGCTCGACCTCGCGCGCAATGCCAGCGCGTACCTGTTCAGCGCGGGCGTCGTCGACACGAGCTCCGTGCACGTAGACTCCGGCTACCTGTCGGTGGAGGATGTGGTCGGCCTCGCCTCGAAGGGCGCCGTCGGCGACGTCGTCGGCCGCTTCATCACCGACGACGGCCAGGTCGCCGATCCGGAACTCGACTCGCGCACGCTCGGGCTCAGCCTCGACGAGCTGCGCGCGGCCCGCACATCCATCGCCGTCATCGCCGGGGAGGCGAAGCACCGGGTCGCGCACGCCGTCGTGGCGAGCGGACTGTGCACCACCCTCATCACCGACGAGGCCACCGCCAACGATCTGCTCGGCCGCACCGCGCCGAGCGCCACGGCCGACCCGGTCGCGGCACAGTAATGGAGGACCACATGACCATCGAGACCACGCCGCCCGTGCGCACCCTCGCGCCGGCGGCCCGCGCCGTCGAGGTGCTCGGCGGCGACCTCACCGAGGGGTCGCTGCGCCGTTACCTGGGCGGCATCCCGGGCGTGGACGCAGTCGGCCTGGAGCAGCGCGCCGCCGGCCTCGGCACGCGCACGATCAAGACCACCAGCAAGAAGCGGGCGCTCGACACGATCATCGAGCTGATCGACCTCACCACCCTGGAGGGTGCGGACACGCCGGGCAAGGTGCGCTCGCTCGTCGCGAAGGCCCTGACGCCGGACGCCTCCGACCCGTCGACCCCGCGGCCCGCCGCCGTCTGCGTCTACGGCGACATGGTCCCGTACGCGGTGGAGGCACTGGGCGCGTCCCACGCGGGTGCGGTCCGTCGCGCGGGCGGTCACGGTGGCGTCAATGTCGCCGCGGTCGCCACCGCCTTCCCGAGCGGACGCGCATCGCTGAAGGTCAAGCTGGCCGACACGGCGGATGCGGTGGCCGCCGGGGCCGACGAGATCGACATGGTCATCGACCGCGGTGCGTTCCTCTCCGGCCGCTACGGGCAGGTGTTCGACGAGATCGTCGCCGTCAAAGAGGCCTGCCGCCGCGAGGACGGCAGCTACGCCCACCTCAAGGTGATCCTCGAGACCGGCGAGCTGAACACGTACGACAACGTGCGCCGCGCATCCTGGCTCAGCATCCTGGCCGGCGGCGACTTCATCAAGACCTCGACCGGCAAGGTGTCGCCCGCCGCCACCCTGCCCGTCACGCTGCTGATGCTGGAGGTCGTGCGCGACTGGCACCGGCTCACCGGCGAGGAGATCGGCGTGAAGCCCGCGGGCGGCATCCGCTCGTCGAAGGACGCCATCAAGTACCTGGTCACCGTCGCCGAGACCGTGGGGGAGCGCTGGCTGCAGCCGCACCTGTTCCGGTTCGGCGCATCCAGCCTCCTCAACGACGTGCTGCTGCAGCGGCAGAAGCTGACGACCGGGCACTACTCCGGCGCCGACTACGTGACGATCGACTGACCCGAAACGAGAACTGACATGAGCTTCCTCGAATACGCCCCGGCTCCCGAGTCGCGGTCGATCCTCAACCTGCGCGACGAGTACGGCCTCTTCATCGACGGCGAGTTCGTCGCCGGGCACGGCACGCCGTTCCAGACCATCTCCCCGGCCACGGAGGAGCGGCTCGCGACGGTCGCGACCGCCGACGCCTCCGACGTCGACACCGCCGTCGCCGCCGCGCGCCGCGCCTACGACCGCGTCTGGTCGCGGATGAGCGGCAGCGACCGCGGCAAGTACCTGTTCCGCATCGCGCGCCTCATCCAGGAGCGCTCCCGCGAGCTCGCCGTGGCCGAGAGCCTCGACAACGGCAAGCCGATCAAGGAGAGCCGGGATGTGGACGTCCCGCTCGTCGCCGCCTGGTTCTTCTACTACGCGGGATGGGCGGACAAGCTCGAGCACGCCGGCCTGGGCCCCGCGCCCCGCGCGCTGGGCGTCGCCGCGCAGGTCATCCCGTGGAACTTCCCGCTGCTCATGCTCGCGTGGAAGATCGCGCCGGCGCTCGCCGCGGGCAACACGGTCGTGCTGAAGCCGGCCGAGACCACGCCGCTCACCGCGCTGCTGTTCGCCGAGATCGTGCAGCAGGCCGACCTCCCGGCCGGCGTCGTCAACATCGTCACCGGCGCGGGGGAGACCGGGCGCGAGCTGGTCGCGCACCCCGACGTGAACAAGGTGGCCTTCACCGGCTCCACCGCCGTCGGACGCGAGATCGCCCGCACCGTCGCCGGCACCTCCAAGAAGCTGACGCTGGAGCTCGGCGGCAAGGCCGCGAACATCGTCTTCGACGACGCGCCCATCGACCAGGCGATCGAGGGCATCGTCAACGGCATCTTCTTCAACCAGGGCCACGTCTGCTGCGCGGGCAGCCGCCTGCTGGTGCAGGAGAGCATCCACGACGAGGTCGTCGACCGGCTGAAGCGCCGCCTCTCGACGCTCCGCCTCGGCGACCCGCTCGACAAGAACACCGACATCGGCGCGATCAACTCGGCCGAGCAGCTGCAGCGCATCCGCGAGCTCTCCGACATCGGCGAGGCCGAAGGCGCCGACCGCTGGACGGCCGACTGCGCGATCCCCGAGAACGGGTTCTGGTTCGCGCCGACCATCTTCGACAACGTCTCGACGAGCCACCGGATCGCCCGCGAGGAGGTCTTCGGCCCCGTGCTGTCGGTGCTGACCTTCCGCACACCGGCGGAGGCCATCGCGAAGGCGAACAACACGCCGTACGGCCTCTCGGCCGGCATCTGGTCGGACAAGGGCAGCCGCATCCTGGCCGTCGCCGACAAGCTGCGCGCCGGGGTCGTCTGGGCGAACACGTTCAACCGCTTCGACCCGGCCAGCCCGTTCGGTGGGTACAAGGAGTCGGGCTACGGCCGTGAGGGCGGCCGCCACGGTCTCGGCGCGTACCTGGTGCCCGGCCGTTCGGTTCCGGCCGCCGCATCCCTTCCCGCTCGTCCGACCCGCAAGGGAGCCTCCAAGTGACCCGCCTCGCCGTCCCCAAGACCTACAAGCTCTACATCGGCGGGAAGTTCCCGCGCAGCGAGTCGGGCCGCACCTACGAGGTCGTCTCCGCGAAGGGCGCGTTCCTCGCGAACGCGTCCAAGGCATCCCGCAAGGATGCCCGCGACGCGGTGGTCGCCGCTCGTGCCGCCGTCTCCGGATGGTCGGGCGCGACCGCGTACAACCGCGGTCAGGTGCTCTACCGCATCGCCGAGCTGCTGGAAGGCCGTCGGGCGCAGTTCGTCGACGAGATCCAGCAGGCCGAGGGCGTCTCGGCCGCCGCCGCGACCGCGCAGGTCGACGAGGCGATCGACCGCTGGGTCTGGTACGCGGGCTGGGCGGACAAGTTCGCGCAGGTCGCGGGCAACGCCAACCCGGTCGCCGGCCCGTACTTCAACATCTCGGTGCCCGAGCCGACCGGCGTCGTCGCGATCGTGGCGCCGCAGGACTCCAGCCTGGTCGGCTTCGTCAGCGCGGTCGCGCCGGCGCTCGTCGCCGGCAACACGGTCGTCGTGATCGCCAGCGAGCGGTTCCCGCTGTCGGCGATCAGCCTGAGCGAGGTGCTCGCGACGAGCGATGTCCCGGGCGGCGTCGTCAACATCCTCACCGGGTCGCCCGCGGAGATCGCGCCGTGGCTGGCGTCCCACGCCGACGTCAACGCGCTCGACCTCGTCGGAGCGGGCGAGCTGGAGTGGATCGATCTGCAGATCGCTGCGGCCGACACCCTGAAGCGCGTGCTGACGCCGGAGAACGGCCCGGACGCGGCGGCCCCGTCGCTCGACCGGATCGCGTTCTTCACCGAGACCAAGACGGTCTGGCACACGAAGTCCCTCCTCTGACGCCGCACGATTTGTGCCAAATCGTGGTTCTCGCGCGGCGATGACCATGATTTGGCGCAAATCGTGAGGCCGGCCGGCGTTCCTTCCACTCCCGGAGGTTGTGGGGGAGGATGGAAGGGACGACGGGAGGCGGTATGTCCGACGAGTGGAGACCGGAGCGTGGGGAGCTGGCCCTCGTCGGCGACAGCCTGACGCAGGGCGGGGACTGGGAGGCGCTGCTGCCCGGTGAGGCGGTCCGCAACTTCGGGATGGCCGGCGACACGACCGACGACGTCATCGCGCGCCTCGGCGACGTGATCGACGCTCGGCCCGCGACGATCGCCCTGCTCATCGGCACCAACGACCTGGCCTGGCGCCGGTCGGTCGAGCACGTGGTACGCAACGTCGAGACCATCCTGGTGACGCTGCGGCGGGAGCTTCCGGACACGCGCATCCTGGCCCAGTCGGTGATGCCGCGCGGCCACGAGTTCGCCGACCAGATCCGGGACATCAACCGGCACCTCTGGCAGTTCGCGCCGGGCGCGCACGCCGGCTGGCTCGACCTCTGGCCCGCGCTCGCGCTGGAGGACGGCGAGCTGAACCCCGCCTACACCGAGGACCGCCTGCACCTGAACGCCGAGGGCTACCGGGTCTGGGCCGGCGAGCTCGCGCCCGCCCTCGAGCGCATCCGCGAGCTCCCCCCGAACTCCCGCGCCATCACCCTCCCGTACCTCAACACCGACTGACCCCTGCCCCGCCGTCGAGTCCGCAAAGAGTGCACGCGACACGCCG
>JAEWJG010000203.1 GCA_023386675.1 Actinomycetes bacterium | reverse complement strand
CCCCGGTGCGGCCCGCCCCTCCCCGCTGTCGACAGGGAACCCGCACATGATCCGATTCACCCTCAAGAGGCTCGTCTCCGGCGTGATCCTCCTGGTCGCCGTCTCGATCGGCACCTTCTTCCTGGCGCACCTCGCCATCGGCGATCCCACGGCCGGTCTGCTCGGGACGTCGGCCACGCCGGCGCAGCAGGCCGCCCTCGCGGCCAAGATCGGAACCGACCGGCCGCTTCTGGTGCAGTTCTGGGAATGGGGGAGCCACGCCATCGTCGGCGACTTCGGCGACTCGTGGCGCAACTTCCAGCCGGTGAACGCGCAGATCGCGCTCAAGCTGCCGGTGACGCTCTCCGTCGTCACCGCGGCCGTCCTGCTCTCGGCCCTCTTCGGCGGCGTGTTCGGCATCCTCGCGGGCCTGCGCCCGGGGAGCGTGCTCGACAAGATCGTCAAGGCGGCGTCCGTCATCCTCTTCGCGCTGCCCGGATTCTGGGTCAGCCTGGTGCTGGTGATCTGGTTCGCCGTGAACCTGAAGTGGTTCCCGGCCGTCGGGTACGTGCAGCCGCAGGTGAACGTCGAGGGCTGGCTGCGCTCGATCACCCTGCCCGCCGTCGCCCTCTCGCTCGGCGCGATCGTGATGATCGCGGAGCAGCTGCGCAACGCGATCATCGCGGCCGACAAGCAGGACTACGTGCGGACGCTGCGCAGCCGCGGGCTCTCGCAGAGCCGCGTCATCGTCCACCTCGTCCGGAACGCCGCCCCCTCCTCGCTCACCGTTCTCGCCCTGATGTTCGTCGGCCTGCTGGGCGGCGCGATCGTCGTGGAGCAGATCTTCTCCCTGCCGGGGATCGGCGCCCTCACCTCGGGCTCCTCCCAGAACGGCGACATCCCCATCCTGCTCGGCATCACCGTCATCACGGTCGTCTTCGTGGTCGTGGTCAACTTCCTCCTGGACGTGGTGCTCGGCTGGATCAACCCGAAGGCGCGTGTGCAATGACGGCGACCGAAGTGATCATCGACCCGCGCGAGAGCGCGGCGGCGGCCGCCACCCCGCGGCGCGGCTCCACCTTCGTCCGGTTCCTCAAGCGACCGGCGGGCGCCGTCTCGTTCGCCGTGCTCGCGCTCGTCGTGCTGGTGGCGGTGTTCGCCCCGCTGCTGTCCCCGCACGACCCGAACTTCGTCGACCTCGCGCTCACCAAGGCGCCGCCGAGCGCCGCGCATCCGCTAGGCGGCGACAGCGCCGGCCGGGATGTGCTGAGCCGGCTGATCTGGGGCACCCAGTCGACGCTGTGGGGCGCCGTCGTGACGATCGTCGTCGCGATCGTGGTCGGCGTCCCGTCAGGCCTCGCGGCGGGTTACTACGGCCGGTTCTTCGACCGCGCCGCCACCTGGGTCAGCGACGCGCTGCAGGCGGTGCCCGGCATGATCGTGCTGCTCATCGTCGCCGCAGGCACGCGCAACGACTTCACCGTGCTGATGGCGACCCTCGGCGTCTTCATGGCGCCGGGGTACTTCCGGCTCACCCGCTCCACCGTCCTGGCCGTGCGCAATGAGCCCTACGTGGATGCGGCGCGGGTCTCCGGTCTCGGCGACGCGCGCATCCTGGGTCGGCACATCGTCAAGGCGGTGTACGCGCCGGTGATCATCCAGACCGCGCTGACCGCCGGTCTCGCCATGGGCATGCAGGCCGGCCTCCAGTTCCTCGGCATCGGCGGCGCGCGGACGCCCGGCTGGGGCGCGATGATGAACGAGGGCTTCCGCACGATGCTGACGAGCCCGCTCCTGCTGCTGTGGCCGTCGCTGACCCTCGGCATCACCATCGCGGCGCTCGCGGTGCTCGGGTCGACGCTCGCGGACGTGGTCACCGTCAGGACGCCCGTCCACCGCCGCCGCCGCACCCGCGGCCGCGCCGGCGAGCCCGCCCCCGTGACGCTTTCGACCGGCACCGTCGCGCACCGCTCGTCCGAGTCGGCGGTGCAGCTGAAGAACCTGCGCGTGACCTACGCCGCGCCGGACGGCCGCGAGCTGGAGGTGGTGCACGGCATCACCCTCGACGTCGCCCCGGGCGAGGTGCTCGGCATCGTCGGCGAGTCCGGCTCGGGCAAGTCGCAGACCGTGTTCAGCATCCTGGACCTGCTTCCCGCCGGCGGCGCCTGCACGGCGGACGCCATCTGGATCGGCGGCCGCGACGTCACGCGGATGAGCCACCGGGAGCGTCAGCACCTGCTCGGCCACCAGGTCGGCTACATCCCCCAGGAGCCGATGTCGAACCTCGACCCGTCGTTCACGATCGGCCACCAGCTGATGGAGCCGCTGCGCGCCGTGCACAAGCTGAGCCGCGCCCAGGCGAGGTCGCGGGCGCTGGAGATGCTCGAGAAGGTCGGCATCGTCGACCCGCCGCGCGTGATGAAGTCGTACCCGCACCAGCTGTCCGGCGGGATGGCGCAGCGCGTGCTGATCGCCGGCGCCATCGCGGGCAAGCCGTCGGTGCTGGTCGCCGACGAGCCCACCACCGCCCTCGACGTGACCGTGCAGGCGGAGGTGCTCGAGCTGCTGCGGGAGCTGCAGCAGGAGTACCGGATGGCGCTGGTCATCGTCACCCACAACTTCGGCGTCGTCGCCGACATCTGCGACCGCGTCGTCGTCATGCGCAGCGGCGAGATCGTCGAGATCGGCGACGTCGACCGGATCTTCGACCGGCCGACCAGCGACTACACGCGCGAGCTGATCGCCGCGTCGCTCGACGGCGCCGCGAGCCGCTCCGAGCTGGACGCCGCCGTGGGGGCGACCGCGCCCCGCAGAGAGAACGACCCCGAGATCAGGAAGTCGGTGCCGGCATGACCGCATCCCCGCATCCACTGCTGAGCGTCAAGGATCTGGTGGTCGACTACGGCCAGCGCCGCGGCTCGTTCCGGGCGCTCAAGGAGGTGTCACTCGACGTCGGCGCCGGCGAGTGCGTCGGGCTGGTCGGTGAATCCGGCTCTGGCAAGTCGACGCTGGGCAAGGCGATCCTCGGGCTCGTCCCGGTCACCTCCGGCACGATCGCGTTCGACGGCGAGGACATCACCCGGCTGACCGGCCGCCGGCGGCGCTCGCTCGCCTCCAGCATCCAGGTCGTCTTCCAGGACCCGTACGGTTCGCTCAACCCGGCCATGACGATCGGCGACATCCTCGCCGAACCGCTGATCACCGCGGGGACGGGTCGCCGGGAGGCGCGCGCGACCGTGTCGGAGATGCTCGACCGCGTGAAGCTGCCGTCGACGGTCGTCGACCGGTACCCGAACGAGTTCTCCGGCGGCCAGCGTCAG
>JAEWJG010000195.1 GCA_023386675.1 Actinomycetes bacterium | reverse complement strand
AGCGTGCACTCTGTGCGGACTCGACGGAGGTGCGGTGCGGGTCAGGCGAGGGTGAGGAGCTCGGGGGCGTGGTGGACGGGGAAGTTCACGCTCGCGGCGATGAAGCACTTCTCGGAGGCAGGGGCGTGGAGGGATGCGGCCAGCTCCGCCTGAGCGGGGTCGGCGATGGTCACGCGGGGTCGCAGGGTCGCCTCGGTGAAGTGGCCGCCTCCGTTGCCCGTCTGCTCCATCGTGCCGGTCGCCGCATCCGTGTAGCCGACTACCACCACGCCCGCACGCGCCGCCTCGGCCAGGTAGCTGAGCATGTGGCACTGCGAGAGGGCGGCGAGCAGCAGCTCCTCGGGGTTCCAGCGGTCGCGGTCGCCGAAGAACACGCGGTCGGCCGACCCCTCGATGGAGTGCTTGCCCGCGGCGGACACGACGTGATCGCGCCCGTAGTCCTTGTACCCGCTGGTCCCCGTCCCGCGGTTGCCCGTCCACTGCAGATCGATCGCGTACCCGTGCTCCAGCTTCATGGTCCGATTCTCGCACCGCCGGTAGACTCGGTTCACCATGACTGACACCGTGAGCACCCCCGCGCCCGTCTTCTCCGTTCCACAAGAACGCCGCATCGTCACCGCCGTCCCCGGCCCGAAGTCGCAGGAGCTGCACCAGCGGCGCCTCGCGGTCGTGCCGACCGGCGTGTCCTCGGCCCTGCCGGTGTACATCGCCAAGGCCAACGGTGCGATCCTCGTGGATGTGGACGGCAACCAGTTCGTCGACTTCGGCGCCGGCATCGGCGTGACCACGGTCGGCCACACCGAGACCGCGGTCGTGGAGGCCGCGGCCGGGCAGCTGCAGGACGTCATCCACACCCTCTTCACGATCACCCCGTACGAGGAGTACGTGCGCGTCGCGGAGCTTCTCGCCGAGCACACCCCCGGCGACCACGCCAAGAAGACCGTGCTGGTCAACTCCGGCGCGGAGGCCGTCGAGAACGGCGTCAAGATCGCCCGCAAGTTCACCGGCCGCCGCGCCGTCGCCGTGCTCGACCACGCCTACCACGGCCGCACCAACCTCACGATGGCCATGAACTACAAGGCCATGCCGTACGCGACCGGCTTCGGCCCGTTCGCCGGCGATGTCTACCACGCCCCGAACTCCTACCCGTACCACGACGGACTGTCCGGCGCGGAAGCGGCCGCCCGCACCATCGCCTACCTCGAGAAGGTCGTCGGCGCCTCCGACCTGGCCTGCCTGGTCGCAGAGCCGATCCAGGGCGAGGGCGGATTCATCGTCCCGGCCGAAGGCTACCTCGCCGCGCTGCAGGAGTGGTGCACGGTCAACGGCGTCGTCTTCATCGCCGACGAGATCCAGTCCGGGATGGCGCGCACCGGCGCGTACTACGCCAGCGAGCACTTCGGCGTCGTGCCGGACCTCGTTCTGAGCGCGAAGGGCATCGCGGGCGGCCTGCCGCTCGCCGCCGTCACCGGCCGCGCCGAGATCATGGATTCGGCCCAGCCCGGCGGCCTGGGCGGTACCTTCGGCGGCAACCCGGTCGCCGCGGCGGCCGCGATCGCCGTGTTCGACACCATCGAGCGCAACGACCTCCTCGCCGAGGGCCGTCGCATCGAGAACGCGCTCAAGCCTGCGCTCGAGAAGCTTCAGGAGAAGTACGACATCATCGGCGACGTCCGCGGCATCGGTGCGATGATCGCCGTCGAGCTCGTGAAGCCCGGCACCGGTCAGACCACCAAGGAGCCGAACCCGGAGGCGGTCAACACGATCGTCGCGGCGGCGGCCCAGCAGGGCGTCCTGTTCCTCAACGCGGGCACGTACGGCAACGTCCTGCGCTTCCTGCCGAGCCTGGCGGTGTCCGACGAGCTGATCGCGGACGCGGTGTCGGTGATCGACGACGCCATCGCCGGGCTGTGAGCGCGGTGACGGCTGAGGTCTTCTCCGTCGACGAGTCCGTCGAGCTCGCGGTCGTCGAGCGCAGCGGGTTCGTGGAGTCGCGGCATGCGGGCTCCGCGGTGGTGCTGGGTCCGGACGGCGCGATCGTCCGGTCGCTCGGCGCCCCGGAGCGTCCGATCTTCCCGCGGTCGAGCATGAAGCCGTTCCAGGCGGTCGCGGTCATGGGCGCGGGCGTCCCGCTCGAGGGCGCGAGCGCCGTGCTCGCGACCGCGAGCCACGCCGGCACGCCTGCACACCTGTCCGTCGTGCGGACGCTGCTCGCACAGGGCCAGCTGGCGGAGGACGCCCTCCGCTGCCCGGCCGACTGGCCGCTCGACGGCCCGTCGCGAGACGAGCTCGTGCGCGCCGGCGAGCACAAGCACCCGGTGTACATGAACTGCTCCGGCAAGCACGCCGCGATGCTGCTCGCCTGTCGGGTGAACGGCTGGCCGACCGAGAGCTACCTCGAACCGACGCATCCCGTGCAGCAGCACATCCGGGACACGATAGAGCGCCTGACGGGCGAGAAGGTCGTCGCGACGGGAGTCGATGGCTGCGGCGCCCCGGTGCACGCGATGTCCCTCGTAGCGCTCGCCCGCGGCATCCAGCGCATCGCCACGGCGTCGGACGGCTCGCCGTTCGCGCTGTTCCGCAACGCGGCCCTGCTCAAGAACGCCGTGCTGGCCGACGGCTGGGCGATCGACGGACCCGGCCGGGCGAACACCGTCGTCATCGACGAGCTCGGCGTCTTCGCGAAGGGTGGCGCTGAGGGCGTCATGGTGATGGCGGCGCCCGACGGCACGACGGTCACCCTGAAGGTGCTCGACGGCAGCCTGCGCGCCGCCTCCATCGTCGCCCTGCGGCTGCTGGCCGACGCCGGCGCGCTGACGCACGACGACGT
>JAEWJG010000180.1 GCA_023386675.1 Actinomycetes bacterium | reverse complement strand
GACGCCGGTGCCGCACCAGCGGTCCGGGATGCTGCGCGGCATCGCCGCGGCCACGCACCTGGCCCTCGTCCGCGGCGCCCACGGAACCCTCCTGCGCCTCCCCTGGGCCTGCGTCTAGCCGCCCGCCGCCCGCCGCGCACCGTCGGAGTTTCGACATTCCCCGGTTCGAAACTCCCGCGGCACTGCCTTGTGTCGGAGATTCGGCACCCGATCTCCGACGATCCGCGGCCGGACACAACGGAGGAGACCCGGCCGCCATCCGACCGGGTCTCCTCCGCATCCCGTCCGCGGCGGCGCGTCGAGCCCGGATGTCCTCCGTTCCCGACCGCCGCCGCGGCACAGCCGGGACTACGGCGTCGGCATGCCGCCTGTCACCGAGAGCGTCTCGCCGAGGACGTAGCTCGACTCGGGCGACGCCAGGAAGACGTACGCCGGGGCCAGCTCCGCCGGCTGGCCCGGGCGTCCGAGCGGCGTCTGCTGCCCGAACTCCGGGATGGCCTCCGGCGGCTGGCCCTTGCTGACCTGCAGCGGCGTCCAGATCGGTCCGGGTGCGACGGCGTTCACGCGGATGCCCTTGGGGGCGAGCTGCTGCGCGAGCGCCTTCGTGAACGCGTTGATCGCGGCCTTCGTCGTCGCGTAGTCGACCAGCGTCTCGCTGGGCTGGTACGCCTGGATGGACGTCGTGTTGATGATCGTCGCACCGGCCGGCAGGTGCGGCAGCGCCGCCCGCGTCAGCCAGAACATCGCGTAGACGTTGGTCTTCATCGTGTGGTCGAACTGATCGTCGTTCACGTCGGTCAGGCTCTCTTGGGCGATCTGCTTGCCGGCGTTGTTGACGAGGATGTCGATGCCGCCGAGCTCGTCCAGGGCGCGCTTCACGATCTCGTCGCTGAAGGCGCGCTCCTTGAGGTCGCCGGGGATCGTGACGGCCGTGCGTCCCGCATCCCTGATGAGGCCCGCGATGCGCTGGGCGTCCTCCTCCTCGTCGGGCAGGTAGACGAGGGCGACGTCGGCGCCCTCCCGGGCGAAGGCGATCGCGGTGGCGGCGCCGATGCCGGAGTCGCCTCCGGTCACGATGGCCTTGCGGCCGGTGAGGCGGCCCGAGCCGACGTAGCTGTCCTCACCGAGGTCGGCGGCCGGCTGAAGGTCGCTCTCGAGGCCCGGCTCGGGCACCTGCGTCTCGTCCGGATGGATGACCGGGTAGCGGTCCACGGGGTTGTCGAAGGTGAACTGATTCTCTGGCATGACCCCACGCAATCACGCCCGCGTTGGTGCGTCCCGGGGCTGGCGACACACCGGGACGAGGGGTAGGCCCTGTTGCGCATCCGGTTTCCGTGTGCCAGCATTGAGACGAATTGATACCGGTACCAAAAAGTGGATCGGTGGAGGGAGACACATGCTGGGCTTCAATGAAGAGGAATACCTGGAGCAGGTTCGGAGCACGATCGCGCTCCGCCCGCAGATCGAGGAGCTGGCCGAGCGCGTCAGTGCCGGACGCTGGAAGAACATCTACTTCATCGGCGCGGGCGGCACCTACGCCGCGGCGCTTCCCTACGAGCGCTTCTTCCAGACGCACTCGTCGTTCCCGGTGCGCGCGGTCATCGGCAAGGAGTTCCTCCTCGCGCCGGATCCCCAGTTCGGTCCCGACTCGGTCGCGATCTTCGCCTCGGTGTCCGGCACCACCGAGGACATCCTCGAGTGCGTCGAGTTCGCCCGCGAGAAGGGCGCGCTGACCGTCGGCTTCACCGGCTACCCGGAGAGCCCGATCGCGTCCGCCGTCGACGAGGTGCTGCTCTCGGCGCCGAAGGCGTGGCCGTTCGACGTGCAGTTCCTCACCTTCGCGGCCAAGTTCCTCTCGCTGCGCGGCGAGTTCGACGGTTACGACCGCCTCGTCAAAGACCTCGAGGCGCTGCCCGAGGCCCTCATCGCCGTCACCGAGCAGGCCGACCCCATCGGTCAGGCGTTCGCCGAGAAGCACGCCGAGAACGACTACCACTTCCTGACCGGCGCCGGCCAGCTGTGGGGCTTCACCTACCTCTACTCGATGTGCATCCTCGAGGAGATGCAGTGGCTCACCACCACGCGCGTCCACGCCGCCGAGTTCTTCCACGGCTCGCTCGAGCTGATCGAGAAGGACACGAGCATCATCGTGTTCGCCGGCGAGGACGAGACCCGGCCGCTCACCGACCGCGTCATCTCCTTCTCGAAGGAGTACAGCGACGACGTCACCGTCATCGACACCAAGGACTACGCGCTCCCGGGTGTGAGCGACGAGTTCCGCGGTCTGCTGGCGCCGATCGTCGTGGACGCGGTCGTCGACCGCTTCTCGAAGCACCTCGCCCAGGTGCGCGACCACTCGCTCGACCTGCGCCGCTACTACCGCGTCGTGGCGTACTGAGCAGGCGTCGATGAGCACGGTGCGCGTCCTCGGTCTCGGGGACAACATCGTCGACCGATTCGTCGACCGCGGTGTCGAGTATCCGGGCGGGAACGCGGTGAATGTCGCGGTGTTCGCCCGGCAGCTCGGCGCCGAGGCGGCGTACCTGGGGGTCTTCGGCGACGATGAGCAGGGGCGCTTCGTGCGCGCGGCCATCGAGGACTGCGGGGTCGACACCTCGCGGTCCTCGGTGCGCCCGGGCCCCAACGGGGTCACCGAGATCGAGACGGTGGACGGCGAACGCCGGTTCCTCGGCTGGAACCAGGGCGGCGTCACGATCAGCGACCCGGTCCGGCTCGGCGAGGAGGATCTGCGCTACATCTCGGGCTTCTCGCTGGTGCACTCCAGCGCGTACTCCGGCATCATCCCGGAGCTGCCGAAGCTGGCATCCACGCGGGTGCTGCGGTCGTACGACTTCTCGTCCGAGCCCGAGTACCGCACGGGGGAGTACCTGGATGCGGTGGGCCCCTGGATCGACCTGGCGCTGGTGTCGCTCGGCGGGCTGTCCCGCACCGACACCTGGGCGGAGCTGCGCCGCATCGCGTCCCATGGACCGTCGCTGGTGCTGGGGACGCAGGGTGACGACGGCGCGGTGCTGTTCGACGGCGACGCGTACTACTACTCCGACGCGGCGCCGGTCCCCGGTCCGCTCGTGGACACGATGGGATGCGGCGACGCGTACGTGAGCGCGTTCGTGGTTGAATTGCTCCGATCCGGCTGGCGCAGGAATGCGCGGGCCGGCGGCGCCGCTCTTCATCGGTCGATGCGGCGGGCGGCGCAGTTCGCCGCGCGGCAGTGCACGGTCGAGGGGGCGTTCGGACACGGGCGCGCGGTCGACCTCGCCGCGCGGGTCGGCTCGCTTCCGCCGGTGACGGCGGGCGACGCGGGCTAGGGCGCAGGGCCGCCCCGATCAGGAAGGGGTGGCGATGTCCACGGAACGGGATCACCGCACTCCCTCGCCGACGATCTCCGAGGTGGCGGCCGCGGCCGGCGTCGGCCGCGCGACCGTCGCCCGGACCCTCGGCGGGTACGGCTCGGTGAGCCCGAAGACGCGGGACCGCATCCTCGCCGTCGCCAAGGAGCTCGGCTACCGGCCGAACACGATCGCCCGCAGCATGACCACGGGCGAGACCCGCACGCTGGGTGTGGTGCTCGCCGACGTGGGCAACCCGTTCTTCGCGGGCGTGCTGCGCGGGATCAGCGATGCCGCCCGCAAGGCCGACTACGACGTGATCGTGCTGAGCACCGACGAGAGCCTCGAGCTGGAGGCGGCGGCGATCGACGTGCTCGTCGACAAGCAGGTCGACGGCATCGCGCTGGCGCCCGCCGCCGGCCGGAGCGCGTCGCTCCCGCACCTCGACATCGTCGCCAAGCGCGAGATCCCGCTGGTGCTGCTCGACCGGCTCGTGGACACGGTGGATGCGGATGCCGTGGTCATCAACAACCGCGAGGCCTCGCGGCAGGCTGTGCTGTCGCTGATCGAGAAGGGCCACCGGCGCATCGGCTTCGTCTGGGGCCCGGTCACCAACGAGCCGGCGGCCGACGCGGACGATCTGCGCCGCATCCTGGACCACGCTCTCTGGTCGGATGGCGAGCGCCTGCTCGGGTACCTGGAGGCGCTGGAGCTCGCGGGTATCCCGTTCGACACGTCGCTGGTGACGCACGTGCTGAAGAACGAGTCCCAGGCGACCCGGGCCGTGCTCGGGATGCTGTCGCTGTCCGATCCGCCGACCGCGATCTTCGCGACGGAGACGGATGCGCTGACCGGCTCGCTGCGTGCGATGCGGCAGCGCGGGCTGCGCTGCCCGGACGACGTCTCGCTGATCGGCTTCGACGACAGCTCGTGGGCGAGCGTGATGACGCCGCCGATGTCGGTGGTCGCGCAGCCGATGCACCAGCTCGGCGAGCTGACCGCCGAGTGCCTGCTCGCGCGTGTGGCCGGCAGCGACGCCCCCGTGGCGACGCACGTCCTCGAGGCGGACCTCATCGAGCGCGACTCCGTCGCCCGTCCCCCCGCCCGCTAGCCGCCTCCCCCTCCCCTCGCCCGCCCTCCCTTCCGCCCGCCCCCCTCCCACCACCTCCGCCGAAGTGCAGCTACTTGCGGTCGACACGCCGTGCGACCGCGCAACGACCTGCACTTCGCGAGAGGGGTCCTGGCTCGAACGCGAATGCGAGTGTTTGGGCGATGTTGATACCGGTACCAAAATCACGTATAGTCATCGCAATCGGTCGCAGATGCGACCCACGATCCAAAGACGGGTCAGCGGACGAACCCGGCCGCACGACCCGCACGACGGGAGATGAGCGTGAAGAAGACCAGAGCCATCACGGCAGCGGCAGCGGGCGTCATGGCGCTCGCGCTCACCGCCTGCTCCTCCGGCGGCGGCGCCAGCGCGGACATAAGCGCAAAGCCGGACTACAACGGCAGCATCAGCATCCTCACCGCGGCGGCGGGCGACCCGCTCGGCTCGTACTTCGAGGGCGTGGTGAAGGACTACAAGAAGCTCCACCCCGGTGTGAAGATCACCCTGGCCCAGGAGACCGACGACAACGCGATCAAGGACAAGGAGAAGGTCCTGATCGGGTCGCAGTCCCTGCCCGACATCTACTTCAGCTACGCCGGCAACTGGGGCGAGAATTTCGCCGCCAACGGTCTCGCCGTCGACCTCAGCTCGGTCATCGCGCCGGGAACGACCTGGGGCGACACCTTCGGCGAGGGATCGCTCAACGCGTTCAAGTACGACGGCAAGTACTACGGCATCCCGCAGTACGTCGACGCCAAGTTCATGGGCTACAACAAGAAGGTCTTCTCCGACCTCGGGCTGAGCGTCCCCAAGACCCTCGCGGAGCTGGTCTCCGACTGCTCGACCATCAAGGCCGCCGGTTACGTTCCGATCGCCTTCGGCAACAAGGACGGCTGGCCCGGCCTGCACTACCTCGGCCAGCTCTTCGCGTACGACGTTCCGCAGAAGACCCTCCAGGCCGACCTGCTGCCGAAGACCGCGAAGTACACCGACGACGGGTACCTCCAGGGCATGAAGGAGTTCCAGCAGCTGGTGACCCAGTGCACCGGCGACGCGGGCAACTCCAACGGCGTCACCTACACGACCGCCCAGCAGCAGCAGGCGACCGGCAAGGCGGCGATGTACTACCAGGAGCTCATCGAGTTCGACTCGGTGAACACGAAGGACAGCCAGCTCGCCAAGGACGGCTTCGGCATCTTCCAGCTCCCCGCCGCCGACGGCGCGAAGGGCGACACCTCCACCCTGGAGTCCGCACCGGAGGGCTACATGATCAACAAGAAGAGCAAGAACGCCGCGCTCGCCCTCGACTTCATGAAGTTCGTCATGAACAAGAAGAACGCGACGACGCTCTCCTCGCCGCCCTACGGCCAGCCCAGCGCCGTGAAGGGCGTGGTGACCGACCAGATCACGACGCCGGCCGTCGCGGAGGGCACGAAGATGGTCAACGACGCGAAGTCGACCGTCGTCTGGCTCGACATGGCCAACGTGCCCGGCGTCGGCGACGCGTGGGTCTCCGTCTCCGAGGGTCTCGTCTCCGGCAGCCTCACCCCCGAGGCCGCTCTGAAGGCCGTGCGGCAGGCGTCCGAGAAGGCGAAATGACCACCACCCAGGCCCCACAGGCTCCCGCCCGGCCGCGGCTCGACCGCGGCC
>JAEWJG010000174.1 GCA_023386675.1 Actinomycetes bacterium | reverse complement strand
GGGCTGAGCCGGTCCGTTCTCGCCGAGAGCACCGGCGTCAGCGTCCGCTCGCTGGGGCGGCTGCTCGGGCTGCTCCGGGATGCGAACGTGCTGGAGGGATCCGACGACGACCTGCGAGCGGCGGACGTGAAACCCGGTGACGCCGCATCCCGTGCCATCGACGAAGCGGAGGCTCGCCAGCGCATCGAGCACTCGCGGTCGCAGCTCATGCAGGAGTATGCCGAGACGGGCATGTGCCGTCGCCAGTTCCTGCTCGGCTACTTCGGAGAGGAGCTGCCCGAGCCCTGCGGCAACTGCGACACCTGCTCATCCGGAAGCGCCTACCGCTGGGCGGAGGAGCACGACGGGGCAGGGGAGGAGCCCTTCCCGCTGGCAGCGCGGGTGCGCCACGAGACCTGGGGTGCCGGTGTGGTGATGCACACCGAGGCCGACCGGCTCACGGTGTTCTTCGACGACGCCGGGTACAAGGTCCTCTCGCTGGCGGCCGTGCGCGACGGCGGGCTGCTGGAGGTAGTGGGCGCGGCCGCCTGACGCTGCGCGTCAGCTGCGCCCGATGGCGCGGGCCGACGCGACCGCGGCCTCCACGCCGTCGTGCCACGGTTCTCCGTGACCGGGCAGGATGGTGCGGGCGCCGGTCGCGACGATCGTGTCCAGCGTCCGCAGTGCCATCTCGGAGTCCGCGGTCGCAGCGCCCGCGATGATCTGCGCACCGGGGATCCCCTTGTACGGGTCGAGGGTGACGATCGCGTCGCCGCTCAGGAGCGTGTCCCGGTCGCGCAGCAGCAGGCCGCAGTGCCCGAAGGTGTGGCCAGGTGTGAAGACGACCTCCGGGCGGCCGGGCAGGTCGAGCGTCCCCTGGCCGGGGAGCTCCGACACATCCTCGACGCCCTTCACGGTCAGCGCCCCCGCCTTCACCATGCCGGCGACCGCCCCGAGCGACCGCGGATACAGGAAGGGGTAGACGAACGGCGTGTGCTCCCTCTTATAGCGATAGGGACGCGCGGCGAGGTGCCGGTCCTGGGCATGGACGAACACCGGGACGCCCAGCTCCTCGATCGCCCGCTCCGCGAAGCCGACATGGTCGAAGTGCCCGTGCGTGAGCACGATGCCCTGCAGATCGCGCATCCGCAGCCCGAGCTCATGGGCGGCGCGCACCAGCGATCCCCAGGTCTTCGGGAACGCCGCATCCACCAGCGTCCAGGCGTCGCCGTCGGCGAGCAGATAGCAGTTCGTGGACGCGTGCTCCAGCCGATGAACGCCCGGCACGACCTGCGGCGTCAGCCGCGGGCCGCCCTTCCGGCGCTCCGGGGTGAGGGTCATCGTGCGGTTCATGCTGCCGTCGTACGCGCGCGGCAAGGGGCGGAGCAGGGGCTGACAGTGGATGCGGATGGCCGCAATCCGTTTCACGATCGCGCCCCAGCCCCTAAGCTGTTCCGCGGGAAAGGGGAATCGTATGGGTGCGATCGCTGTGCACGAGTTCGTCTCGCTGGACGGTGTCTTCGAGGATCCGTCGTGGACCGCCGAGTTCGGCTTCGACCCGGAGATGGGCGACGACATCGGGCGGATCACGCGGCAGTCCGACGCGATCCTCCTCGGCAGGCGCACCTTCGAGATGTTCGCCCCCGCCTGGTCGCAGCGCACCGCCGCCGACGACCCCGGCGCCCCGTTCTTCAACGACAGCCCGAAGGCCGTCGTCAGCTCGTCGCTCGACGACGAGGCCGCGGAGCGCACCTGGGCCAACTCCCGGTCGCTCGGCGCCTACGACGCCGAACGCATCCGCGAGTTCGCCGACGAGTACGACGGCGTCTACGTGAGCGGCTCCGGCTCGCTCGTGCGGTCGCTGCTCGCCGACGGCCTGCTCGGGTCGCTGCACCTGTTCGTCTATCCCGTCGTCCGCGGCACCGGCGCGCGCCTGTTCCCCGACGGCAGCGCTCCCGCGAAGCTGCGCCTGCGCCACCACGACGCCTATGACAACGGCGTCCTCCACCTTCATTACACCGCCGCCTGACGCGATCTCCGCATCGCGTCACGATTGAGGTCGCTCCGCGTCCTCATTAGTGAATAGCGTCGGTGGTGCCGAGGATGATCGGCACCACATCCACACACAGCACACCGGGACTCACTGTGACTCTGCTTCGTCTCTCGCTCCGCTTCGTGCGCCCTTACTGGCGCGCGGTGACCGCGGTCGTGATCCTCCAACTGATCGCGACCATGGCCGCCCTCTACCTGCCGACGCTCAACGCCGACATCATCGACAAGGGCGTCGTCAAGGGCGACACCGACTTCATCTGGCGCACCGGCGGAATGATGCTGATCGTCTGCTTCGTGCAGGTGATCGCCGCCGTCGCCGCCACCTATTTCGGCGCCCGCGCCTCCATGTCTGCCGGCGCCGACATCCGGCGCTCCTTCTACCGCAAGGTGGATGCGCTTCCCTCGCTCGACCTCGCCCGCTGGGGCATGCCGACGCTGATCACCCGCAACACGAACGACGTGCAGCAGGTGCAGATGCTGCTGCTCATGACGTTCAACTTCATGGTGTCGACGCCGATCATGTGCATCGCGGGCATCATCTTCGCGGTGCGCGTCGACGCCGGGCTGTCCTGGCTGATCTGGGTCTCGGTCGCTGTGCTCTTCATCGTGGTGGGCATCCTGGTCGCCCTCCTGCTGCCGATGTTCCGGGTGATGCAGGAGCGCATCGACGGTGTGAACGGCGTCATCCGCGAGCAGATCGTCGGCATCCGGGTGATCCGCGCGTTCGTCCGCGAGAAGTTCGAGACCCAGCGCTACGACGACGCGAACGCCGCCCTCACCCGCATCTCGGTCAAGGTCGGCAACGTCTTCGTGCTGATGTTCCCGATCATCATGCTCATCCTCAACGCTGCGACGGTCGCCGTGCTCTGGTTCGGCGGCCATCGGGTCGACGACGGCGACATCCAGATCGGCGCGCTGACCGCGTTCCTGCAGTACCTGCTGCAGATCCTGGTCGCGGTGATGATGGGCGTCTTCATGGCCATGATGATCCCGCGCGCGATGGTCTGCGCCGAGCGCATCGACGAGGTGCTCGGCGCCGTGCCGAGCTCGACGGGCGAGGGCGCCGGGTCGTCGGCGGTGCCGGCCGATGGCCGGGTGGAGGTGCAGGACGTGACGTTCGGCTACCCGGGCGCCGAGAAGCCGGTGCTGAGCGACGTGTCCTTCACCGCCGAGTCCGGCAGGGTGACGGCGATCGTCGGATCGACGGGCTCCGGCAAGACGACGCTGGTGTCGGTCATCGCGAACCTCTTCACACCGCAGAACGGCCGCGTCCGGATCGGCGGCGTGCCGGTCGACGAGCTCGACCGTCATCAGATCGCCGGGGTGCTCGGACTGGTCCCGCAGCGTCCCTACCTCTTCTCGGGCACCATCGCGTCGAACCTGCGCTTCGGCCGGCCGGACGCGACCGACGAGGAGCTGTGGGAGGCCCTGCGGGTCGCGCAGGCGGAGGACTTCGTCCGCGCCAAGGAGCACGGCCTCGACGAGCGCATCGCGCAGGGTGGGACCAACGTCTCGGGCGGACAGCGCCAGCGGCTCTGCATCGCCCGCGCGCTCGTCGCCCATCCGAAGGTGTTCCTCTTCGACGACTCGTTCTCCGCGCTCGACGTCGCGACCGACGCCCGGCTGAGACGGGCGCTCGCCGACTCCACCGGGGACGCCGCGGTGATCGTGGTCGCGCAGCGCGTGTCGACGATCCGCGAGGCCGACACCATCATCGTCATGGACGACGGCCGGGTCGTCGGCCAGGGCACGCACGACGAACTGCTCGAATCGAACGACACCTACCGCGAGATCGTCGAGTCGCAGCTGAGCCTGGAGGTGGCCTGAGATGGCACGCACCACGGAACGCAAGAAGCGCGGCGGCCGCCCCCAGCCGGGTCAGGAGCCGACGGCCAAGGACATCGTCCTCGACGAGCTCGAGGAGGAGTACGACTTCACCCCGACCGAGGCCGACGGCGACATGTTCGGCGGCGCTCCCGCGAAGAAGGCCGAGAACTTCTGGCCGTCCTTCAAGCGCCTGATGGGCCTGCTCAAGCCCGAGTGGCTCGGGATGGCCTGGGTCACCCTGCTGACGGTGGTGTCGGTGGCGCTCGTTGTCATCGCGCCCAAGATCCTCGGTGACGCGACCAACGTGATCTTCCGGGGTGTCATCGCGTCGCAGCTCCCGCCGGGCGTCCCGGTCGACCAGGTGGTCGAGCAGCTGCGCGCCGCGGGTCAGGGTCAGCTCGCGGACGTGATCGCCGGGTCCGGCGTGACCACCGGCCAGGGCATCGACTTCACCGAGCTCGGCCGGCTGCTCCTCATCGTGCTGACCATGTACCTCGTGGCCTCGCTGCTGCAGTGGTGGCAGGGCTACCTGCTGAACGCGCTGGTCATGCGCGTCGTCTACGGCCTCCGGAAGGACGTCGAGGCCAAGCTGAACCGCCTGCCGCTCAGCTACTTCGACACCCGCCAGCGCGGCGACCTGATGTCGCGGGTCACCAACGACGTCGACAACATCCAGACGGCGCTGCAGCAGGCGTTCTCCCAGCTGATCCAGTCGGTCCTGACGGTGATCGGCATCGGGATCATGATGTTCATCGTCTCGTGGCAGCTCGCGCTGATCGCGCTGGTCTCCATCCCGCTGTCCGGCGTGATCGCCGGTGTCATCGGGTCCCGGTCGCAGAAACTGTTCAAGACGCAGTGGGCGTCCACCGGCGCGCTGAACGGACACATCGAGGAGTCGTACTCGGGCCTCGACCTGGTGCGCGCCTTCGGTCGTGACGAGGTGATGCTGGAGGAGTTCGACAAGCGCAACTCGACCCTCCACGGGGCGCAGGTGGGTGCGCAGTTCGTCTCCGGCAGCATCATGCCGGCGATGAACTTCGTCTCGTACCTCTCGTACGTCCTCATCGCCGTGGTCGGCGGCCTGAAGGTCGCGGCCGGTCAGCTGACGATCGGCGACGCGACCGCGTTCATCCAGTACTCCCGCGAGTTCTCGCAGCCGATCGGGCAGATCGCCGGCATGGCGAACATGCTGCAGTCCGGAGTGGCGTCGTCGGAGCGCACGTTCGAGTTCCTCGACTCCGAGGAGCAGACTCCCGACACCGCGACCGAGCACCTGCCGGAGCGTGCCGACGGCCGCGTCGAGCTCGACCACGTCGACTTCTCGTACGACCCGGAGACGGAACTCATCCAGGACCTCTCGCTCAAGGTACAGCCGGGTAGCACCGTCGCCATCGTCGGTCCGACCGGCGCGGGAAAGACGACGCTGGTCAACCTGATCATGCGGTTCTACGAGCTGAAGGGCGGAACCATCCGCCTCGACGGCATCGACACGACGCACCTCTCGCGTGCCGAGCTGCGCGGGCAGGTCGGGATGGTGCTGCAGGACGCGTGGCTGTTCTCCGGCACGATCCGCGAGAACATCCGCTACGGGCGCCTCGACGCGACCGACGACGAGGTCATCGCCGCGGCGAAGGCCACGATGGTCGACCGGTTCGTGCGGCAGCTGCCGGACGGCTACGACACGGTGATCGACGCCGAAGGCGGGAACGTCTCGGCCGGTGAGCGTCAGCTCCTCACGATCGCCCGCGCGTTCATCGCCAACCCGTCGCTCCTCATCCTCGACGAGGCGACGTCGTCGGTCGACACCCGCACCGAGCTGCTCGTGCAGCACGCGATGGCGGCGCTGCGGACGGACCGCACGTCGTTCGTGATCGCGCACCGGCTCTCCACGATCCGGGACGCGCACACCATCCTGGTCATGGAGCACGGCCGGATCGTCGAGCAGGGCGACCACGCGACCCTGCTCGCGCGGCGTGGCGCGTACTACGACCTCTACATGACGCAGTTCCGCGGCGACGACGCGGAGTCGGAGGAGGCGCGCGAGGAGCAGGAGCAGGAGCAAGAGGAGGTCGCCGCGCCGTAGGCGCGGTAGTGCGCGAGCCGCCAAGCGGGGTTGGGGCGGCCCGCGCACCAGACCCATCCAACGACCGCCGTCGCACCGCGTCAGCCGATTGACCCCGCTGCCGGGCCGTGCGGCTAGAACGGTCGTTCCGGCGCGTCATGAAACAGCGCCGTGTGCGTCCTCATCAGTGAGGGTCTCGCTGCAGCGCGGCCCCGCGAGCCGGCCGGGGAGAACCAATGACTACGGAACACGAGGACGCCGCGACGGCGGCCGCACCTTCGATCGCGCAGGCTGAGGCGCTGACGGCACCGCCCCCATTCCCGGAGCAGCCCAGCCCTCCGCCGTCGCGCACCAACGTCCTCGCCATCGTCGCGCTCGTGTCGAGCTTCTTCGTCGGGCTCGCCGGCGTCATCTGCGGAATCATCTCCCTGGTCCAGATAAAGCGAACGGGTGGAGGCGGCCGCGGTCTCGCGATCGCCGGCATCGTCGTCGGCGGGCTTCAGCTCGTGACCGGGATCGTGGTCTCCCTGCTCCTCGCATCGGCCATCGCCGTCGGCGCGGCCATGTCGTCGGCGTCGCATTCCGTGACGGTGCCCGACTTCTCCCGGGA
>JAEWJG010000118.1 GCA_023386675.1 Actinomycetes bacterium | reverse complement strand
GGTGCACCCCGTCGACGGTCGTCCGGCCGCCCTCCGGGAAGGCCGGCACGAAGAGCATCACCCCGTCCCCGGACAGGAACACCTCCGTCTCGGCGAAGACGTGCCCGCGGAGTGTCGAGTCGCCGCGCAGCACGAACTGCACCTCCTCGCCGAGCCGACGGGCCGCCTCCTCGGCGTCGTGCTTGACCCGCGACACCAGGCGGGCGGCTGCGTCCTCGTCGATCGCGCGGCTGTTCGTCTGCACATAGACGCTGTCCTCCTGCCGGAGTGCCTCGGTGAGGAGGTCCGCATCGCTCACGAGGAGGACGCGTACCCCCGTCGCCGATTGGGTGCCGGTGGGGTCGTCGTCGAGAACCACCGTCTTCATGCGCGGTCCTCCGCGATCACCCGCTCCACCTCGGCACGCTCCTTCGCGCCCCAGGTTTCGCGCGTGACCAGGACGCCGATCAGGCCGATCACGCCGACCGCGACGTAGATCCAGGCCACGCCGCCCCAGCCCATCCCGATCGCCGCAGCGGTGGCGATGAAGGGGATGAAGCCCGAGAGCGCGGCCGAGAACTGGTAGCCGAGCGAGGCGCCCGAGGTGCGGGTGTTCGTGTTGAACAGCTCGCTGAAGTAGGCGCCCTGCGTGCCGGCCAGCATGTCGTGGATGATCGCGAGGCCGATCACGTAGACCAGCACGATGAGGAACGGGACGCCGGTGTTGACCAGCAGGAACATCGGGAAGCCGAACGCGACGGTCGCGAGCGAGCCGATCAGGTAGACGGTCTTGCGGCCGAACCGGTCGCTCAGCGCACCGAACAGGATGGTGGTGAAGCAGCCGAGGGCCGTCGCGATGATGAGGCCGGTCAGCGCGGTCTCACGCGTCGCGATCTCGTTCGAGGTGATGTACGAGATGAGGTAGGTGACGATCACGTAGAACCCGCCGGTCTCCGCGAGACGCAGGGCGATGACGCGCAGGACGGTCTTCCAGTCGTTCCGGAGGACGGTCAGGATCGGGTTCTTCACCAGAGTGCCGGCCGTCTTGGCCTCCTCGAACTCCGGGCTCTCCGACACCTTGAGGCGGATGATGAGGCCGGCGATGATCAGCACGGCGCTCAGCATGAACGGCAGGCGCCAGGCCCACTCGTTACCGAGGCCGGCGGAGAGCAGGAAGGCGACGTTCGCGAGGAACACGCCGAGCGGCACACCGACCTGCGGGATGGCGGAGAACTTGCCGCGCTTTCGCCACGGCGCGTGCTCGAACGTCATCAGGATGGCGCCGCCCCATTCGGCGCCGAAGGCGAGACCCTGGATGATGCGGATGGCCGTCAGGAGCAGCGGCGCGAGCAGTCCGACTTGCGCGTACGTCGGCAGCAGGCCGATGAGGACGGTCGAGACGCCCATCACGAACAGGGCGCCGACGAGCACCGGCTTGCGGCCGTACTTGTCGCCGAGGAACCCGCCGATGATGCCGCCGAGCGGGCGCATCGCGAAGCCGATGCCGAAGGTCAGGAAGCCGAGGAGGACGCCGACCACCGGATCCTCGCTGGGGAAGAAGTCGCTCCCGAAGTAGAGGGCGGCGGCGGTGCCGTAGGCGAGGAAGTCGTAGTTCTCGACGGTCGTGCCGACGGCCGAGCCGATGGCGACCTTCAGCTTGTCGGGCGAACCGTTGGCCGCCTGCTGTGAACGGGATGCTGTCATGGTCATTGCGGAGTGTCTCCCTTGATACTCGTGTTCTGAGCCGGGAGACCTTCTCCCGGCTCTAGCCGGTCGGGGCGGTGACCCCGCCGACGTTGCCGATGGCGTAGAAGCTGTCGATGTGCTCGCGCACCAGGCGGACAGCCGCCTCCGGGTCGTGCGCTTCGATGGCGGCGAGGATGCCGCGGTGCTCCGCCCGGACGGTCTTGGCCGTCTCCCGCCAGTCGTCGAGGCGTTCGTAGGCGTCGATCATCTGTCGGTTGATGGCGACCCGGAGGGACCCCATCAGGTGGGCGGTGAGGGCGTTTCCGGTGGACTCCGCGATGGTCACGTGGAAGGCGGTGTCCAGCCGGTTGAACTCGCGTGCGTCGATGGAGGGGTCCTCCATCTGGTCGAGGATGCCGGCGAGCGCGGCGTGGTCGTCATCCGTCGCTCGATGGGCTGCCTCCGAACATGACCAGGACTCGAGCGCGATGCGGGTCTCGAGCACGTCGGTCTGGCTGAAGTGCCCGAGCGCCAGCTGGAGCTTGAGCAGGTTGACGAATCCGGGGCCCGGCGTCCCGACGAGGACCGCTCCCCCCTCGCCGCCGCGGCGGATGTCCACAACGCCGAGCGCCTCCAGCACCCGCAGGCTCTCCCGCAGCGACGGGCGGCTGACGCCGAGCGACACCGCCAGGTCGCGTTCGCTCGGCAGGTGGTCGCCCGCCTTCAGCCGGCCGTCGAGGATGCGCTCCTCGATCTGAGCCATGACCTGCTCGTACGTGCGCACCCGCTGGACGGGCTCCCACGCCGTGCCCTCCGACATCGCTTCTCCCCTCGTTCGGGTCCCCGGCCCCGCGAAGGGGCCGGGTAGCCCCGGCGCTCGAAGCGCCGCTCCCGGTGAGAAGCAGTCTAGTTTTCATGAGCGCCGAGGTCAGACCATCAGGCCGCGGCGAGGTGCTCGCGGCGGAACTCGTCCTCCAGCTCGCGGCGCACCCGGACGGCGAGCAACGACTCGTCCGCATCCACGTCGTCCCAGGAGACCATGCGGTCCTTGGGGACGTCGCGGATGAGCTTGGCGCCGTGCGCCAGCCCGAGCGGGAGGGCGTTGTGGTCGAGGGACACCGCTGCCGGCGCCAGCTTGCCGAAGACGGTGTAGCCGCCCTCGCCATCGAGCGTCTCGCCCGCGCGCAGGTCTTTCTTGGCGGTCGTGACGACGTCGCCGCGGAAGCCCGTGGGCGAGCCGGTCGCCTCGCCGCGCAGCACGGCGGCCGCGATCGAGACGCCGAGCTCCAGGCCGATCATGTGGTACGGCCGGTACAGCTCGCCGAAGCGGCCCGACGGGTCGGTCTGGACGCCGTACTCGGCGAAGCACTGGACGGCGTAGTCGGTGCGCGCCTCGAAGGTGACGTAGACGCCCCAGCGCAGATCGCGGTAGACGTCGCTCCCGTCGCGGTTGAGGCTGGACACGATCTCGACGGTGCCCGAGCGGCTCAGGGTGCCGCCGTTCGCCTTCGGGATGATGAGGGTCGACAGCTCGTCGACGCCGGCAGGCGTGAAGTTCAGACCTTCGTCCTGCGGGATGAGGCCGGTGCCGTTGGCGACGGCGGCCATCTCGATGGCCGACTTGGTGCCGTCCAGGAACGAGTTGAACATCTTCGGGTTGTAGTCGCCCGAGGCGAGCTGCTCGTCCGTGAAACCGTAGTAGTTCCAGACCGTGTCCGGCGTGGAGTAGTTGTACTCGGGAAGGTACTTTGTGCCCTTGCCCGCCGCCACGACGTCGAAGCCGACGGTGCGGCACCAGTCGACCATCTCGCAAATGAGCGCCGGCTGGTCGCCGTAGGCCATCGAGTAGACCACGCCGGCGGCCTGGGCGCGCCGCTGGAGGATCGGGCCGACCATGCAGTCCGCCTCGACGTTGACCATGATGACGTGCTTGCCGTTGTCGATCGCGCTGAGCGCGTGGTAGGTGCCGATGATCGGATTGCCGGTGATCTCCAGCACGACCTCGATCTCCGGGCGTCGCAGCAGGTCGTCCGCGCTCTCGGTGACGAACGTGGTGCCGTTGCGCAGCGCCTCGTCGAAGCCGGCGGCGGCGTAGCGCTCGGCCGGCCAGCCGGTGCGGTCGAGCGCGGCCTTGGCCTTGGGGACGTTGATGTCGGCGACCGCGACGACGTGGAAGCCGGGGCTGTTCACGGCCTGCGTGAGGAACATCGACGAGAACTTGCCCGCACCGATGACGCCGACACGGATGGGTCCGGCCTCCTCGGTGCGCTTCTGCAGCAGCGTGTGCAGATTCATGTGCCTACTCCTTTGTTGGCCGACTCGTGGTGCAGCCGATTCTGTGGTCCTGGGATGATGGTCTGACCATCAATCCTTTGACCATGATGAGGTCCTCGGGGTCCGGTGTCAAGCGCCTCGGTATGATGAGGGCGTTCGACACCCCGATCCCCAAGGAGCTGCAATGCCCATCGCCACGCCGGACCAGTACGCAGAGATGCTCGACAAAGCGAAGGCCGGCGGCTTCGCCTACCCCGCGTTCAACGTGTCGTCCTCGCAGACGATCAACGCCGTGCTGCAGGGTCTGACGGAGGCGGGGAGCGACGGCATCATCCAGGTCACCACCGGCGGCGCCGACTACTTCGCCGGCCAGACGGTGAAGGCGCGCGCGACCGGGGCGCTCGCGTTCGCGAAGTTCGCCACCGAGGTCGCCAAGAACTACCCCATCACGGTCGCGCTGCACACCGACCACTGCCCGAAGAACGCGCTCGACGACTTCGTGCTGCCGCTCATCGCCGCCTCCGAGGAGGAGGTCCGCGCCGGCCGCAACCCGATCTTCCAGTCCCACATGTGGGACGGCTCGGCCATCCCGCTGGATGAGAAC
>JAEWJG010000116.1 GCA_023386675.1 Actinomycetes bacterium | reverse complement strand
CCTCCCTTCCTCCGATCGCCGGCATCCTGCTGATCGTCGGCGCGGGCGGCGGTTTCAAGCAGGTGCTCGTCGACACCGGCATCGGTCAGGTCATCGCCGGCTGGGCGACGGGCGCGAGCGGAATCGTCGTCCTGCTCCTCGCCTGGACGGTCGCAGCGCTCATCCGCGTTGCCACCGGCTCCGCGACCGTCGCGACGGTGACCGCCGCGGGCATCCTCCTCCCGCTCACCGCGCACCTGTCGACCCCGATGGTCTCTCTCATGGTGCTCGCCATCGGTGCGGGCTCGGTGTTCCTCTCGCACGTCAACGACGCCGGCTTCTGGCTGGTGAAGGAGTACCTGGGCCTCAGCATCCCGCAGACGCTCAAGAGCTGGACCGTGCTGGAGTGCCTGATCTCGGTCGTCGGGCTGGCCGGGGTGCTGATCGTGAGCCTGTTCGTCGGCGGCCTGGGATGACCCCGGTGCGCGCGGTCGTCGTGATGGGCGTCGCGGGGTGCGGCAAGTCCACCGTCGCCTCCCTGCTCGCCGCCCATCTCGGGTGGGAGCTGCTGGAGGGCGACGCCCTGCACCCGGACGCGAACATCGAGCGGATGGGCGCGGGGATCCCGCTCACCGACGAGGACCGCGCGCCCTGGCTCGCCGCCATCGCGTCCTGGATGGCGGAACGCCGGCCCGTGGTGGTCGCCTGTTCAGCGCTCACCCGTCGCTACCGGGATGTGCTCCGGGCGGACGACGTGCTGTTCGTGCACCTCACGGGCACGCCGGACCTGCTCGGTGATCGGTTGGCCGCGCGCGAGCACCACTTCATGAAGGCGGGCATGCTGCAGAGTCAGCTTGCCCTGCTGGAGCCGCCCGCGGACGACGAGCGCCACCTGACGGTCGGCATCGACGCGCCGCCGGCCGAGCTGGTCGAGCGCATCGCCGCCGCCGTCGAACCTGTGGCTCCTCGCGCGCGCGTCGCCTTCTGAGCGCCTCTCTCCCCTCTCCCGATTCGTGCCGAATGTGCGCTATTCGTGACGAATGGCGCGCATTCGGCACGAATCCCGAGCGGGTGGCGTCCGTGATGACGGGCTAAGAGCGGGCGGCAGCGTACTGCTCGCGGATGACCGCACGCGTGTCCACGGGGAGGGTCGCCGCGGTCTCGACCGTCCAGGACGGACGGGTGCCGGTCAGGGCCCACGCCGCCTGCACCGCGCCGCCGTCCGCGACGTACTCGCCGGGAGAGGGCACCTCGACGGGTGCGTCGAACACCTGCGCGGCGACCTGCGCGACGGCAGGGTTCTGCGCGGCTCCGCCGATGAGCAGGATGCGGCGCTCGCGGACCCCGGCCGACCGCACGGCGTCGAGTCCGTCGGCCAGGCCGCACAGCATCCCCTCGATCGCGGCGCGGGCCAGGTTCGCGGGGACGGTCGACGCCAGCGTGAGGCCGTGGATGCTCGCCTTCGCATCCGGCAGGTTCGGTGTGCGCTCGCCCTCGAAGTACGGGACGAGCACGACGCCGCCCGAGCCTGGCTCGGCGGTCAGCGCCAGCTCGGCGAGCCGGTCGAAGTCGACGGACAGCAGACCGGCGATGGACCCGAGGACCCGCGCAGCATTGAGGGTCGCGATGAGCGGGAGGGACACCCCGGAGGCGTCGGCGAAGCCGGCGACCGTGCCCGAGGGGTCGGCGATGGGCTGCTCGGTCACGGCGAAGACGGTGCCGGAGGTGCCGATCGAGACGACCACGTCGCCTTCGGCCGCGCCGAGCCCGAGAGCGGCGCCCGCGTTGTCACCGGCGCCGGGGCCGACGAGCACGCCCGACGGCGTACGGCCGGCGGCCTCCGACGGTCCGAGGACGCGGGGGAGCACCACGGCGTCCGCGTCGGCCGAACCGGCCTCGCGTCCGGGTCGCCCGAGCGCACGTTCGAACAGGTCCAGGTCGTACGCTCCGGTCGCGGCGCCCCAGTACGCGGTGCCGCTCGCGTCCGAGCGGTCCGTGGTCAGCGCCTCCAGGTCCGGCCCGAGTTCGCTCTCGCCCGCCGGCCCGTACCCGCGCAGCCGCCAGGTCAGCCAGTCGTGCGGCAGCGCGACAGCGGCGACGCGTGCCGCGTTGTCCGGCTCCGCATCCCGCAGCCAGCGCAGTTTCGTCGCCGTGAAGGATGCGACCGGCACCACGCCCACGCGCCGCGCGTACTCGTCCGCCCCGACTTCGTCGATCAGGTCGCGCGCCGCCTGCGCTGAGCGGGTGTCGTTCCAGAGCAGGGCGTCGCGGATGACGCGGCCCTCCGCATCCAGCACCACCATGCCGTGCTGCTGGCCGGCGATCGAGATCGCCTCGACGTCGTCGAGTCCGCCCGCCGCGGCGAGGGCCTCCTGCAGCGCCGACCACCACGCGGCCGGGTCGACCTCCGTGCCGTCGGGATGCGCGGCGCGCCCCGAGCGCACGAGCGCGCCGGTCTCGAGGTCGCGAACGACGACCTTGCAGCTCTGCGTCGACGAGTCGACTCCTGCAACCAACCTCATCAGCTCTTCCATCCATCCGGTTCAGACACGCGAAGTGCACGCAGTTGCGGTCGACACGCCGGTCGGGTGCGCAACTACGTGCACTTCACGAAAGGGGTAAGGGGGATATAGGGGAGGGGTCAGCGGGCGTTGAGGAGGTGCTCGAGCGCCAACTGCTGCAGGCGCACGAAGCCGAAGCCCTTGCCGCCGAAGTAGGCGCTCGGGTCGAAGTCCTCGAACGCGCTGCGGTCGGCCAGCAGGTCGTCGTACGACTCGCCGTCGCCGAGGGTCGGACGCGACAGCTCGGTCACGCGCGACGCCTCCAGCTGCTCCTGCACCTCCGGGTCGGCCCGGCACGCCTGCGCCCGCTCCTTGAGGAGCAGGTAGGTGCGCATGTTCGCGGCCGCCGAGTCCCAGACGCCGGTGATGTCCTCGGTGCGGGACGGCTTGTAGTCGAAGTGGCGCGGGCCGTCGTAGGCCGGGCCGCCGTCGGGGCCGCCGTTCTCGAGCAGGTCGACGAGCGCGAAGGCGTTCTGCAGGTCGCCGTGGCCGAAGACGAGGTCCTGGTCGTACTTGATGCCGCGCTGCCCGTTGAGGTCGATGTGGTAGAGCTTGCCGTGATACAGCGCCTGCGCGATGCCGGCGGCGAAGTTCAGGCCCGCCATCTGCTCGTGGCCGACCTCGGGGTTGAGGCCGACGAGCTCCGGACGCTCCAGCGAGTTGATGAACGCCAGCGCGTGGCCGACGGTCGGCAGCAGGATGTCGCCGCGCGGCTCGTTCGGCTTCGGCTCGATGGCGAAGCGGATGTCGTAGCCCTTGTCGGTGACGTAGTCGCCGAGCAGGTTGACGGCCTCGCGGTAACGCTCCAGCGCGGCGCGGATGTCCTTCGCCGCGTCGTACTCGGCGCCCTCGCGGCCGCCCCACATGACGAAGGTCTGCGCGCCGAGCTCGGCGGCCAGGTCGATGTTGCGCAGCACCTTGCGGAGCGCGAAGCGGCGCACGTCGCGGTCGTTGGAGGTGAAGCCGCCGTCCTTGAAGACCGGCGCGCTGAACAGGTTGGTGGTGACCATGGGGACGATGATCCCGGTGTCCTGCAGCGCCTGCTTCAGGCGGTCGATCTGCTTCTGGCGCTCGGCGTCGGTGGAGCCGAAGGCGAACAGGTCGTCGTCGTGGAAGGTGAGGCCGTAGGCGCCGAGCTCGTCGAGCTTGTGCACCGCCTCCACCACGTCGAGCGGTGGGCGGGTGGGGCCGCCGAACGGGTCGGTGCCGTTGTAGCCGATGGTCCACAGACCGAACGAGAACTTGTCGGCGCGGGTGGGGGTGAGGCTCATGGATGTTTCCTTCAGCGTCGTCGGTGATTTGTTGTTTCAATAAACTTATACCGCACGGGGACGCGCGGCGCGAGGGGGAGGGTCAGACGGCACCCACGGTAGCCGCCTCCGCCTCCGACGTCACCAGGCGGGCGTCCGCCGCGGTGACCTCGTGCACGGGACCGGCGATGGTCAGCGCGGCCGAGGTCTCGCGTACGTCGCACGACGGGCCGACCCACACCTCCACGGCGCCGGGCTCCACGATGCGGCGGAACGACGGGTCCGAGAAGGCGAGCCGGGTGGTCGGCACGGCGAACCGCACGACCGCCTCCTCGCCGGGCTGCAGCTCGACGCGGTGGTAGCCGAGCAGCTGGGCGACGGGACGCGTCACGCTGGCGTGCACATCCCGTGCGTAGAGCTGGACGAGGTCGGTCCCTGCACGATCGCCGGTGTTCCGGACGCGGACCGAGGCGCTGAAGGCGCCGCCCGCGGCGACCTCCGCATCCACGGCGAGGTCCGAGCGCTCGAACGTCGTGTATGACAGCCCGTGCCCGAACGGAAGCACCGGGGTGCTGTCGGCGCTGGTGATCTCGTTCGGGCCGCCGAGGACAGGGTGCAGGTACGAGTACGGCTGCGCGCCGGCAGAGCGCGGAAGCGAGACCGGCAGGTGGCCGGAGGGCGCGACCCGGCCCGAGAGGACCGCCGCGATGGCGCGGCCGCCCTCCTCGCCCGGGAAGAACGCCTGCAGCACGGCCGCCGGCGCTGTGACGCCCTCGACGGCCCAGCCGATCGCGTACGGCCGGCCTGAAAGCACCACGAGCACGACAGGTGTCCCGGTCGCGACGACGCGCTCGACGAGTTCGCGCTGGATGCCGGGGAGCTCCAGGCTCTCCACGTCGTTTCCCTCGCCGACCGTCCCACGCCCGAACAGCCCGGCACGATCGCCGACGACCAGCACGGCGACGTCGGCGGCGCTCGCGGCGGCGACGGCGGCCGGGATGCCAGAGCGGTCGTCGCCCTCCACGTCGCAGCCGCGCTCGTGCACGACCTCCGCCGAGGCGAACTCGCCGCGCACCGCCTCCAGCACCGACGGCAGCTCAAAGCCGAGCGGCACCTCGGGGTGGTGCGCGAGCACGTGGTTCGCGAACGAGTAGCAGCCCATCAGCGCTTCGGGGGCGCCGGCGTTCGGACCGAGCACGGCGATCCGCGCGGGGGCGGCATCCAGCGGCAGCGTGCCGTCGTTGGTGAGCAGGACCAGCGACTCCTCAGCCAGCCGGAGAGCCACATCGCGGTGGGCCGGCGTGTCGAGGTCGATGGCGGTCGGCGGAGTGTCGAAGGTCTGGTCCAGCAGGCCGAGGTCCTCCTTCTGCGTCAGCACGCGCAGCACCGCGCGGTCGACGAGCGCCTCGTCCGTCTGGCCCGAGCGGATGCGGGACGCCAGCGGCTCGAGGAACGCGTCCCCCGTCGGCAGCTCCACGTCGATCCCGGCGGCCAGCGCCAGGGCCGCCGCCTCACCGAGGTCGGCGGCGACGGCGTGCATCGTGTGCAGGAAGGCGACCGAGAAGTAGTCGGAGACGACCGTCCCGTCGAAGCCCCACTCGTCGCGCAGGATGCGCGTCAGGTACTCGGGCGAGGCCCCGACCGGAACGCCGTCGATCTCGGCGTAGGAGTTCATGACCGACCGCACCCCGCCGTCCCGCACCGCCATCTCGAACGGCTGCAGGAGGGTGTCCCGCACCTCCCGCGGACCGGCGTGCACCGGCGCGTGGTTGCGTCCGGCCTGCGAGGCCGAGTAGCCGACGAAGTGCTTCAGGGTGGCGTGCACTCCGGCGCCCTGCAGGCCGCGGACGTACGCGGTGCCGAGGGTGCCGACGACGTACGGGTCCTCGGCGATGCACTCGTCCACCCGGCCCCACCGGGGGTCGCGGATGACGTCGAGCACCGGCGCGAGCCCCTGGTGGATGCCGAGCTCCCGCATCGAGAGCCCGATCAGGCCGGCCATCTCCTCCACCAGCTCCGGGTCGAAGGATGCGCCCCACGCCAGCGGGGTGGGGAAGGTCGCCGCCTTCCAGGCCGCCAGGCCGGTCAGGCACTCCTCGTGCACCAGGGCCGGGATGCCCAGCCGGGTCTCCTCCTTCAGCCGCCGCTGCTCCGCCCAGAGCCAGGCGGCGCGCTCGGCCGGTTCGACCGGGCGGGTGCCGTAGACGCGGGTGAGCTGCCCGAGGCCGTGCGCGGTGGCGTCCGCGTAGGCGCCGGGGTTGCCCATCTCGCCGGCCATCGGCGCCACGAGCTCGTCGCCCTTGTCGACCCAGTAGCCGACCAGCTGCGCGAGCTTCTCCTCGAGGGTCATCGAGGCCAGCAGCGCGCGAACCCGCTCGGAGGGCGCAGAAGGATGGAGGGATTCGGTCATGTCGGATCTCACTTCTGGTGATGCGGGCGGATCAGCCCTTGACGGCGCCGGTTAGGCCGCCGACGATGCGGCGCTCGAAGATGCTGAAGAACACCAGCGCCGGGATCATGGAGAGGGAGGTGAATGCCAGCACCTTCGCGGTATCGACGGAGTATTGCGACGAGAACGCCTGGACTCCGAGGGGCAGCGTGAAGGTCGCCTCGTTGTTGAGGAGGAACAGCGGCAGCAGGTAGCTGTTCCAGCTGGCGATGAAGGCGAGGATGCCCACGGTGATGACGCCGGGCAGCGAGAGCCGGACCACCATCCGCCAGAAGAATCCCAGCCGGCTGCAGCCGTCGATGAAGGCGGCCTCCTGGATCTCGTCGGGGATCGCCCGCAGGAACGGCACCAGGATGATGATGGTGGTCGGAAGCGCGAACGCGATCTGCGGCAGGATGACACCACCCAGCGAGTTCATCAGGCCCAGGTTGCGCACCACGATGTACAGCGGCGTGATGGCCACGGTGATCGGGAACATCAGGCCGGCGGCGAACAGCGCGTAGAGGAGGCCGCGGCCGCGGAAGCGGTAGCGCGCCAGCACATAGCTCGCCATCAGGCCCAGGACGATCACGCCGAGCGTCGTCACGACGGCGACGATGGTCGAGTTGAGCACCTCCTGCCAGAACACCCCGCCGGTGAGCACGCCCAGGTAGTTCTCGATGTTCCACGGGTTGGGGAAGCCG
>JAEWJG010000060.1 GCA_023386675.1 Actinomycetes bacterium | reverse complement strand
ATCGCCGGGTTGGCGGTGCAGAACTTCCTGTCCGCCGCGGTCGGGCTGGCGGTCGCGGTCGCTCTCGTGCGCGGTTTCGCCTCACACCGCGAGGGCGCGATCGGCAACTTCTGGGTGGATCTGACCCGGGCGACGCTGCGCATCCTGCTGCCGCTCTCCGTGGTCTTCGCGGTCGTGCTGATCGCCGGCGGGGTCATCCAGAACTTCAACGGGTTCACCCACGTCACCACGCTGACCGGCGGTCAGGCGACCATCCCCGGCGGACCGGTCGCGTCGCAGGAGGTCATCAAGCTCCTCGGCAACAACGGCGGCGGCTTCTTCAACGCCAACTCCGCCCACCCGTTCGAGAACCCGACGCCCTGGACGAACCTCGCCGAGATCTTCCTCATGCTGCTCATCCCGTTCTCACTGCCCCGCACGTTCGGGCGGATGGTCGGCGACAATCGGCAGGGCTACGCGATCCTCGGCGCCATGACGACGATCTTCGTCGTCTCGCTCGTCGCTCTCACGCTGTTCGAACTGCAGGGTGCCGGCACAGCGACGCAGGCGGCGGGAGGCGCACTCGAGGGCAAGGAGCAGCGGTTCGGCATCCTCGGATCGACCCTGTTCGCCACCACGAGCACGCTCACCTCGACCGGTGCCGTCAACGCGATGCACGACAGCTTCACGCCGCTCGGTGGCATGATGACGATGCTCAACATGATGACCGGCGAGGTGGCGCCCGGCGGCATAGGAGCCGGGCTCTACGGCATCCTGATCGTCGCGATCATCGCGGTGTTCCTCGCCGGTCTCATGGTGGGGCGCACGCCGGAGTACCTGGGCAAGAAGATCGGTGCGCGGGAGATCAAGCTCGCGAGCCTCTACATCCTCATCACGCCCACGCTGGTGCTGCTCGGGACCGGCCTCAGCTTCGCGATCCCGGCCATCCGGGACAACGTCGAGAAGGTCTCGATCTGGAACCCCGGACAGCACGGCTTCTCCGAGGTGCTGTACGCGTTCACCTCCGCGGCGAACAACAACGGTTCGGCGTTCGCCGGGCTCACGGCCAACACGCCGTGGCTGAACGCGGCGCTCGGCACGGCGATGTTCCTCGGCCGGTTCCTGCCGATCGTGTTCGTGCTCGCCCTCGCCGGCTCCCTCGCGGCGCAGGACAAGGTGCCCGCGACGGCCGGCACCCTCCCGACCCACCGGCCGCTGTTCACCACTCTCGTCGTCGGCGTCGTCATCGTCGTCGCCGCCCTCACCTATTTCCCCGTTCTCGCGCTGGGTCCCCTGGCGGAAGGGCTGTCCTGATCATGTCCACCATCTCCGAACGCGCGCTGTCCGAGCGCGCGCCGTCCGAACGCGCGCCGAAGGGCGCCTTCAACGGCCGCCAGCTCGTCGCCGGGCTGCCCGGCGCGTTCCGCAAGCTCGACCCGCGGGACATGTGGCACAACCCGGTCATGTTCATCGTCGAGGTCGGCGCCGCGCTCACCACGGTGCTGGCGATCGTGGAGCCGTTCCTCGGCCCGCAGACGTCCGGTGGGAGCGCCACCACCATCGCCTTCACCTGGGCGATCGCGGTCTGGCTCTGGCTCACGGTCGTGTTCGCGACCCTGGCCGAGTCCGTCGCCGAGGGACGCGGCAAGGCGCAGGCGGCGAGCCTCCGCAAGACACGGACCACGACCGTCGCCAACCGGGTGACGGGATACGACGAGACGGCCGATCCGTCGGCCGCAGGCGCGACCACCGCCGCGGTGCCGTCGGCCGAGCTGAAGCTCGGAGACGTGGTCGTCGTCTCGGCGGGCGAGCTGATCCCCGGCGACGGCGACATCGTCTGGGGCATCGCCTCCGTCGACGAGTCGGCCATCACCGGTGAGTCGGCGCCGGTCGTCCGCGAATCCGGCGGCGACCGGAGCGCGGTGACAGGAGGGACGCGCGTGCTGTCCGACCGCATCGTGGTCCGCATCACCTCCAAGCCCGGCGAGACCTTCGTCGACCGGATGATCTCGCTCGTGGAAGGCGCGGCCCGGCAGCAGACGCCGAACGAGATCGCGCTCAATATCCTGCTGGCGGCGCTCACGATCGTCTTCCTCGTGGTCGTCCTCGTGCTGGGGCCCGTGGCCGGGTTCGCGGACGCGGCACCGAGCGTCACGGTGCTGGTCGCCCTGCTGGTGTGCCTCATCCCGACCACGATCGGCGCGCTGCTCTCCGCCATCGGCATCGCGGGCATGGACCGGCTGGTGCAGCACAACGTGCTCGCCATGTCCGGGCGCGCGGTCGAGGCGGCGGGCGACGTCACGACGCTGCTGCTGGATAAGACGGGCACCATCACCTACGGCAACCGTCAGGCGGCGGAGTTCACCCCGGTCGAGGGCGTCGACCAACGGCGGCTCGTGGAGGCGGCGGCGCTCGCCTCCCTCAGCGACCCGACCCCCGAGGGGTCGTCGGTGGTGGCGCTCGCCGCGCAGCTCGGTTTCGTGCACGAGGGCGAACTCGCCGGCGAGGTGGTGCCGTTCACGGCGCAGACCCGGATGAGCGGCGTCGACTTCGCCGATGGATCGCAGGTCCGCAAGGGCGCCGCGTCGATGGTGGTCGCCTGGGCGGAGGAGGCCGGCCGGGTGCCGTCGTCCCTGCTCAGCGACCTCGACGAGAAGGTGCTTCGCATCTCCGAGGCAGGTGGCACGCCGCTCGCGGTGGCGACCAGATCCGCGTCGGGCGAGGCGACGATCCTCGGCGTCATCTACCTGAAGGACATCGTCAAGGCCGGTCTCGCGGAGCGGTTCGCCGACCTGCGCCGGATGGGCATCCGCACGGTCATGATCACCGGCGACAACCCGGTCACGGCGAAGGCGATCGCAGCGGAGGCGGGAGTCGACGACTTCCTCGCCGAGGCGACGCCGGAGGACAAGCTCGCACTGATCCGGAAGGAGCAGGAGGGCGGCAACCTCGTCGCGATGACCGGCGACGGTACGAACGACGCTCCGGCGCTCGCTCAGGCGGATGTCGGCGTCGCGATGAACACGGGCACGTCGGCGGCGAAGGAGGCCGGCAACATGGTCGACCTCGACTCCGACCCGACGAAGCTGATCGACATCGTCCGCATCGGCAAGCAGCTGCTGATCACCCGCGGCGCCCTGACCACGTTCTCGATCGCGAATGACGTCGCGAAATACTTCGCGATCATCCCGGCGATGTTCGTCGGCGTGTTCCCGGGCCTCCAGGCGCTCAACATCATGCAGTTGCACTCGCCGTCCTCGGCGATCCTCTCTGCGGTGATCTTCAACGCGATCATCATCGTCATCCTGATCCCGCTCGCCCTGCGCGGCGTCCGCTACCGGGCCACCTCGGCCTCGGCGCTGCTGCGCAGCAACCTGCTGATCTACGGCCTGGGCGGCATCATCGCGCCCTTCATCGGCATCAAGCTGATCGACCTCCTGGTCAGCCTGATCCCCGGATTCTGAGACAAGGAACGCTACGCACATGAACGCCTCGACACGGGGAACGGGTCGCCAGTACTGGGTCGGCCTCCGGGCCCTGCTCATCCTCACCGTCGTCCTCGGGATCGGCTATCCGCTGGTCGTGACCGGGATCGGTCAGCTCGCGTTCGCCGGGCAGGCGAACGGTTCGACGGTCAGCTCGCAGGGCGGAGTCGTCGGGTCCGCCCTGATCGGGCAGTCCTTCACCGACAAGAAGGGCAACCCGCTGCCGCAGTGGTTCCAATCCCGGCCGTCCGCGGCCGGCGCCGGGTACGACGGCGGCGCGTCCAGCGGCAGCAACCTCGGCCCGAACAACCCGGACCTCCTGAAGGCGGTGAAGGAGCGCAAGACGCTGATCGAGAAGACCGACGGCGTGAGCGGCGGGAGCATCCCCGCCGACGCGCTCACCGCCTCCGGCTCGGGGCTGGACCCGCACATCTCGCCCGCCTACGCGCTTCTGCAGGTGGATGCGGTAGCGAAGGCCCGCGGGATCGACCCGGACGCGGTCCGGAAGCTGGTGGACCGGCACGTGCAGCAGCGCGACCTCGGCTACCTCGGCGAGCCCACCGTCGATGTGCTGCAGTTGAACATCGATCTGGCGGCGATGGATCCGCACGGCAACAAGTAGGTCAACCTGACGCGAGCGCCTCAGCGGGATACGGCCGAGCGGTCGAGGCGCCGTCCGGCGACGAGGTGGAGAAGCGCCCCGCACGCCAGTCCGCCGAGCGCGATCAGCCAGCCGAGGAGGAGGAGCACGCCGATCCGGTCGGTGCGCTCCTCGAAGGGGGCGAGGGACTGCGCTGCCGCGATGACGGTCTGTCCGTGCCGGCTCGTCGACAGTGCGAACCGCAGCCCCGGCTGCGGTTCCCAGGTGAGGTGGTCCGACCCCGTATCGACGGTGTGCTGCAGGACCCCGTCCGGAATCCGCGCCCGCTTGCCGTCGAGGTAGCCGTCTCCGGCGATGGTCCTGCCGTCGCTGCCGTTGAAGATCAGATAGAACGGCATCAGACTCTGCGCCACGTCGACGCGAGGACTGGGCACGGCACCCGGGGTGTCGGTGCCCGCAGAGGAGGCCAGCTGCGAGAGGAGCGCTCGTGGAGCGTCGTCGGCCGACGACCGGTTGCCCTGCTGCACGGCCCCGTAAGTCGCGGCGAGCGCGACCGTGATCGCCACGGCGCCGACGATCCAGGGGACCAGCCGATCCACTGCTTTCATGTCCATGGCCACAGCCTAGGAACGCGAGGCGACGGCGCGCGTCGTCCGCGAGACTGATCCGCTGAGCGCCGCCCGCTCGACATCGCGGCCACCGCGCGTACGTTCGGCGCATGAGCCTCAGCCTCGTCACCCTGACGCCCGCGCAGTCCCTCGGGATCCCGGTGGCGCTGGTCGGCTCCGTCTTCCTGGCGGTGGGCGCGCAGCTGCAGCAGCGCGGGGTGGCGAAGGTCGATTCGCAGCGGAGCGACAGCACACGCCGCGGGCCCGGGATCGGCCAGCTGCTCGCGCTGGCGCGGCGGCCGTCCTGGCTCGTGGGGACCGTGTGCCTGGGTCTCGCCATCCTGTTCCAGCTCTTCAGCCTGTTCCTGGCGCCACTCACCGTCGTCCAGCCGCTGGGTGCGCTCGCGCTGGTCATCACCGCGCTCCTCAACGCGCGCGTCACCAAGGTGAAGCTGGACGCCCGTGCGATCCGCGCCATCGCCCTGTGCGTGGTCGGCGTCGCCCTGTTCGTCGTCGTCGCCGCGCTCACCACCACCACGTTGCCGATCCGCGAGCCGCAGCTCATCACGGTGGTGTCCATCCTGGTCGTCGTCCTGGCCGGCTTCGGCGTCAGCTTCGGTGTGCTGCGGAAGCGGCTCTCCCGGATCTTCTACGTGGTGGCGGCGGGAGTTCTCTTCGGGTTCGTCGCCACGCTGGCCAAGGTGCTCATCGGACGCATCCAGACCATCGTCCAGGAGCACTTCCATCTCGCGGCCGCCGACTGGCTCACCATCGTCTGCCTGGTGGGGCTGGTCGCCGCGGCCGTCCTCGGGACCTTCTTCGTCCAGACGGCGTACTCCTCGGGGTCGCCGGATGTCGTCGTCGCCGGGTTGACGGTGATCGATCCGATCGTGGGGGTCACCATCGGTGTCGTGGTGCTCGGAGAGGCGGCGCACGCGCCCCTGTGGGCGGGTTTCGTGTTCGTCGTCGCCGGACTGGTCGCGATCTTCGGGGTCATCCAGGTGTCTCGCAGCGCGGCGCGGCTTCATTCGGACGACACCGGCACGGCCCAGCACGCGCCGTCGGCCGAGAGCGCCTGAGCCGCTCTCGGAGCGCGCTCAGCGGGGAGCGACCGCTAGCTTCGATCGCACCTTCAGGATGGAGGGGTTCTTCTCGCCGGGCTGGGGGAGCGCTCCGAGTGCGAACTCCTCGACCGCTCCCGGGCGGAAGACCAGGCACTCGGTCGACCCGCCGAATTGGAAGCACCCCAGCTCGTCCCCCTTCTCCACATGGTGACCGGGGACGATCTCGTCCGCGATCAGGCACGAGGAGACCTCCACCATTCCGACGGGGACGACGGCCATCAGCCCGATGTTCGGGTCGTCGGCCTCGATGAGGATGATCGCGCGGGCGGCGACATGGGCGAGGTAGCCCTGCGAGGCGGTCGCCTCCACCGCCTCGGCGCCCTCCGAGTCGGCTTCGGAGAAGTAGGTCCCGGACTGGACGTACGCCCGCACGATCGACCCCGCCACCGGGCTGTGCCAGCGGTGGTAGTTGAGCGCGCTCAGGAAGCCCTGGTACACGGTCCCGCCGACGAACTCGTCGACGGCCTCGTCGTCGGCGAGAATGTCCTGCAGGGAGTACGGCTGGCTCTTGATCCAGAACTCGCTGTGGCGGGCGACGTCCCGGCTGATCCGGTACGGCGTCGACTCGCAGGCGCTGACGATCACGGCGTCGTCGTCGGGGTCTGCAACCGGACGCGCGCCTTCGCGCAGCCGCCGGGTGAAGAAGTCGTTCCAGGACGTGAAACCCCAGTGCGGCGCTTCCGGATCATGCTCGAACTGGTCGATTCCGACGGCCTCGCGAGCCGCCGGCGACATCCAGCCCTGCGGCGAGTCGTTCAGCACCGACAGCGACGCGGGGCTGTTGAGGAACTCGGCGCAGGCGTCGAGCACCTTCTTCAGGATCGCGTTGACC
>JAEWJG010000044.1 GCA_023386675.1 Actinomycetes bacterium | reverse complement strand
GGCACAGCCGCAGGTCGACGCAGCGCTCGACGCGGACTCCGGCGGCCAGCAGCGGCGGGTACCAGGCACGGGTGTCGTCCCACACCCAGCGCGGGCGGTCGGCTCCGCGCTCCCACGCGGCGACGATCCCGGGCAGCGCTGCGTCCTCGACGGACTCGGGCTCCTCGCCGGGCGCGGGGTCGTCGCCGGGAGCACGCAGCCGCGTCACGCGGACGCGGCCGGGCGCGACGCGCTGGAGGAGGATGTGCACCCTCCCATTCTCGGGCCCGCCCCCGACACCGGCGCGTCGCTTGCCTTCCGAGGCGGGCGTGAGGATAATTCATCGAACGACGATGCCGACCCGAAAGGCATGATCGACGATGACCGTATACCTCCATGACAGTCAGGGTGTGTGGATAGCGTTCCGGACCGACCCGCGGTCCCGGGACCTGTTCAATCCGGACGGCGACTGGATCGGCTGGTTCCCCTGGGGCGACGACGACGCCGTCACGCCCGACGGGGAGTACCTGGGCACGATCCGCGGCGACCGGCTGTTCGCCCAGAGCTCGCACGACTACCGCGGCCGGCCCGGCTATCCCGGCGCGCCTGCGTACCCCGGCGCCGCGCCGTATCCCGGTGCCGCGTCGTACACAGGCCTCCCGGACGACTGCGACGACGTCGCCGGCTCGTTCCTCTGGCCGCGCCTCGCCTCCTGACCCGCCTGCCCGCCCACCCCTCCAACGTTTCCTCGCTTATGCCGCCCGCGCACGGCGTGTCGCCGGCATAAGTGAGGAAGCGACGGTCGGGTGAGCGAGGGGTCAGTCGGAGAGGGCGGTGAGGCGGGCGCGGAGAGACGGCCAGGACGCGGCGAAGCCGGGGTGCAGGGGCAGGGCGACGACCTCGTTGACGGGCACCCAGCGCAGCTCGATGCTCTCGACGTCGGCCATGTGCGGCTCGAACGCGCGTACCGCCTGTGCGACCACGGTGGTGTAGGACCAGAACCCCAGGTCGAGCACGCTCTCGAACAGCACGCGGACCGCGTCGGCCGGCACCGCCGCCTCCTCCGCCGCCTCGCGCAGCGCACCCTCGACCGCGGTCTCGTCGGCGTGACGCGCACCGCCGGGCAGTCCCCAGGTGCCCCCGAAGTGGCTCCAATCGGCGCGGTGCTGCAACAGCACCCCGCGCCGCAGGTCGTGCACGAGCAGCCCGGCAGCGCCGAACCGGCCCCAGAACCGCTGGCCGTCCGGCCCTTCCACCCACGCGTCACCCGAGTCCACGTTCCCACGTTAGTCGCGCGGGACAGTCGCTGCCGTGGGAGGCTGGTCGCATGCCCGTCCGCAGCGCCGCCCTGCTCCTCCACCGCCGCCGCGACGACGTGGAGGTGTACATCGCGCACATGGGCGGCCCGTTCTGGGCGCGGAAGGACGAGGGGGCCTGGTCGTTCCCGAAGGGGATCGTCGACGAGGGCGACCTCGGCGATGAGCTCGCCGCCGCGCGGCGAGAGTTCGCCGAGGAGATCGGGACGCCGCCGCCGGACGCCGACTACGTGCCGCTCGGCGAGTTCCGCGGGTCGGGCAAGACCATCGTCGTATTCGCCGCCGCGAGCGAGTTCGAGCCTGGCGAGGTGCGCAGCAACACGTTCGAGCTGGAGTGGCCGCCCCGGTCCGGACGACGCCAGGAGTTCCCGGAGGTCGACGACGCGCAGTGGTTCCCGCTCGACGTCGCGCGCACCAAGCTGACGAAAGCGCAGCGGCCCATTCTGGACGCGCTGCTCGCACGTCTCGAGCGGGACGCCGAAATGCCCTAGTCCGCACAGCGCCCGGCGCCCGTATGCTCGGCCCCACAGAGCGAGACCCGAGGGAGGGGCCGTGGCGAAGAGCAAGGCCGAGAAGGCCGCCGAGCAGGCGCTGGACACCGCGCGGGTCGCGGTGGGCGAGGCCGAGAAGGCCGTCCGCAAGCTCGACAAGAAGACCAGGCGCGAGGCCGAGGACCTGCGGGACCGGTTGGAGGCGGCGGCCAAGGACGCGAGGAAGGCCGTCCGGCGCACCAAGAAGACCGCGGACGAGGCCCGCGCGTCCGCGAAGTCGGTCGCGGAGCACGTCGCCGCTCCCGCGTCGCACACCGGCATCCCGACGTTCCGCGAGCTGCGCGACCGGGCGAAGGCGCGTGGCATCCAGGGCTACTCCCGGATGAACAAGGCGCAGCTGCTGCACGCGCTCGGCGAGGGATGACGACGCACCTCCGAGAGCATCCGGGCGCCGCCGCCGTTCACCGGCCCTTAACCCGCCGCCCGTAGCGTGCCGACGTGCCCGACACCCCCGCCAGCACCGCCCGATCGGCCGACGCGGCCGCCCCGAGCCCCACGCCCGGCCTGATGCTGCGCGGCGACGCGGCACCGCCCGCGCGCACGCTGATCGACATCCTCACCGCGTCCGCCCGGCAGTACCCGGACGCCTCGGCCCTGGAGGATGCGGCCGGCGCCCTGAGCTATCGCGAGCTCCTCGCGCGGGTGCAGGCCGGCGCGGCGCTGCTGCGCGAGAGCGGCGTCCGGCGGGGCGACCGGGTCGGGGTGCGGATGAGCTCCGGGTCCCGCGACCTGTACCTCGCCATCCTGAGCGTGCTCGCCGCGGGTGCCGCGTACGTGCCGGTCGACGCCGACGACCCTGAGGAGCGCGCCGAGCTGGTCTTCGGCGAAGCGGCCGTGCGCGGGGTCCTCACCGATGCCGGGCTCCAGCTGGCGGGCGAGGAGGAGGCGCGACCCGTGTTCGCGGCGGACGCACCGCATCCCTCCACCGCGGCCGTGCCGGTGGTCGAGCCGCCCGCACCGGAGGACGACGCGTGGATCATCTTCACCTCCGGGTCGACCGGCACCCCGAAGGGCGTCGCCGTGCGGCACCGGTCGGCGGCGGCGTTCGTGGATGCGGAGGCGCGCCTGTTCCTGCAGGAGGAGCCCATCGGTCCGCAGGACCGCGTCCTCGCCGGACTGTCGGTCGCGTTCGACGCGTCGTGCGAGGAGATGTGGCTCGCCTGGGGTCACGGCGCCTGCCTCGTCCCCGCGCCGCGCTCGCTCGTCCGCACCGGCATGGACCTCGGCCCCTGGCTGTCCGCGCGCCGCATCACCGTCGGCTCCACCGTGCCGACGCTCGCCGCGCTGTGGCCCGTGGACGCGCTCGACAACGTCCGCCTTCTCATCTTCGGCGGCGAAGCGTGCCCGCCGGAACTGGTGTCCCGCCTCGCCCTGCCGGGCCGCGAGGTCTGGAACACCTACGGCCCGACCGAGGCGACCGTCGTGGCGTGCGCAGCGCCGCTGGTGCCGGGCGAGCCGGTGCGGATCGGCCTCCCGCTCGACGGCTGGGACCTCGCCGTGGTCGACGCCGACGGCACCCCGGTCGGCGATGGCGAGGGCGGCGAACTCGTGATCGGCGGCGTCGGCCTGGCCCGCTACCTCGACCCGGCCAAGGACGCCGAGAAGTACGCACCGATGCCG
>JAEWJG010000016.1 GCA_023386675.1 Actinomycetes bacterium | reverse complement strand
TATCGCAGCCACGCCGTGCTGGGGCCCGAGCCCGCCGCATTCGCGCCGGCGATCACGGCCGATGCGCTGCGGCGCGAGATCCGCGGCTCGCTGATCGGCTGGCACGAGCTCGTGCTCGCCGACGCTTCGCCGTTCGAGAATCGCTTTCACCAGGTCTTCCTGGTGCTGAACGACTGCCGAGCGCTGCAGGACCTCCACGAAGGCAGGATCACGTCCAAGAAGGAGGGCGCTCACTGGGGTCGCGAGCATCTCGACGCCGAGTGGCGCCCGCTGATCGACTACTGCTGGGAGCAACGCCGCGACCCCGGAATCCACGTGTCGCAGCCCGCCGACCCGGCGGCGTGGGCCCGCACGATCGACTTCATGGCCTACTCGGCCACGCTCGCCGAGGCCTACCGGGTGGCGTGAGGGCACGCGCGAGACGGAGGAGATCCGGCCCGGGAGGCGTCGCAGAGACAGTGAACGGAGGGCTCTCGCCCGGGGTAGCTGCGAAACGTCCTCCGTTCTGGTGGCGAATGAGTTTCGGGTACCTCGCCGCGCGACTCAGCCACACCCAGCAAGCCGAACCGTGGGTGCGCGATGAGCGCGTCCAACTCGATGCGAGGTCAGCCTCCACAGTCGGCGATGCTGGTCCAGTCTGCGTCAGTCAGCAGGAACACACTGCTGGACGGGTCAGGCTGCACGAGGTCGGCTCCGGCGTGCTGGAGTTCCGGCAGTATGTGCCAGCTGATTCGTTCGCGAAGATGTTGTGCCAGCCATTGACGTGTAGCGGGCGAGACGTTCGCCCACCACGTCGGTGCGTCGACCATCGGTCAAGCATATTCGACCAGGCGCCCTCGGGAGACGGTAAACCCCAGGTCAGCTAGACATTGAGGCGGAACTCGATCGCGTTACGTCACGGATAGGCATTGGCTTTCGCATCGTGACAAGGTGCTGCCACATCCCGATGACGGACTCCAACGTCACTGGCGTCGGTGGTGGCACCGGGTCGGTGCGGAGGTGTTCGGCGGCCGAGTCGATGGTTGTCTCCTCGCCGCCGAAGAAGATCACCGGAAAGCGCACCGCTGACAGCTGTTCCACGTCGACGTCCGGGCGCGAGTCCATATAGTGCTGGTACTCCCAGATAGGAACGTCGGGCCGATCGGGAGTGGCTCGGCCCGCGAGCCTTCCTGCCGCACGTTGTGAGAGCCCGCGTCCCGGCTGATCACTTTCCAGTTCAGCGAGAGCCGGCAGGCGCTCCTTTCTGGCATCCCGTGTATGTCCGTCGATCCTGCCTCTCACCCGCCGCGGCGTCAGACGCGGTGTTCTGGCGCAGAACGTGGCTCGTTCGACTGAATCCCTCGCAAGTACCGCAGGGTTCGCAAGTTGATCCTGAAGTTGCTCATAAGGAGTATCAAAACGAACGCAGAGTAGAAGAGTCGCGCCCAGTCTTGGCTCATAACTGTATAGACGGCCAACGCGATCCAGGCGACAAGCAGAACACTATTCAGCGCCACCAATACACGGAATCGCCGTAAACGCTTCTGCAGCGACGGGGTGACGTACGGCGGCCACGGATCGGACCACGAGCGACGGAGCAGCCAGACCGCTCCGACAGACAAGAGGATGCTCCCCCCGACCAGAATGATGGCACCGGGGATGCTCCAGGGTGGCCGGGCGATCAAGAACCCGCCCAGGACGGCAAGAACGAGCGCCCCGATGATCGCCAGGGTCCCCGCAACGCGGGGGCTCACGTTCGCCACCCACGGGGCAAGCTCGACGCAGACGTCATGATCCGCCCTCCCCTGCACAGGCTCCACCTTCTCCGCGGGCGGCACAAGGTATCCGGGCGATGCCCATGTACGCGCTGAGGATCGGAGCCTGAGGGTCAGGCGTCGATCGCCGCGCAGTTGTCGGTGCGCTCTTGAACTGCCAGCACGACGGTGCAGCGGTTAACGCCGACGGCGAGGTACCACGGCCACCCACTTCCATGCCGCGGCTAGCGGGAATCGTACCTACTGCGCATACGCCTATGCACAAAACCCCTAATCAGCTAGACGTTGAAGCGGAACTCCACCACGTCGCCGTCCTGCATGACGTAGTCCTTGCCCTCCATGCGCGCCTTGCCGCGCGAGCGGGCCTCGGCGATGCTCCCCGCGTCCATGAGGTCGTCGAACGAGATGACCTCGGCCTTGATGAAGCCCTTCTCGAAGTCGGTGTGGATGACGCCCGCCGCCTGCGGGGCCTTCGCGCCCTGGGGGATGGTCCAGGCGCGCGACTCCTTCGGGCCGGCGGTGAGGTAGGTCTGCAGGCCGAGGGTGGCGAAGCCGATGCGGGCGAGCTGGTCGAGGCCCGACTCCTCCTGGCCGGTGGAGGCGAGGAGCTCGGCCGCGTCGGCGGCGTCGAGGTCGATCAGCTCGGACTCGAGCTTGGCGTCGAGGAAGACGGCCTGCGCCGGGGCGACGAGGGCGGCCAGCTCGGCGCGGCGGGACTCGTCGGTCAGGACGTCCTCATCCACGTTGAAGACGTAGATGAAGGGCTTCGCGGTGAGGAGGCCGAGCTCCCTGACCGGCTCCAGGTCGATCGACGAGGTCGAGAGCGGCTTGCCGGAGTTGAGGTATTCGATCGCGGCGCGAGCGGTCTCGAGGACGATGGGCTCGAGCTTGCGGCCCTTGACCTCCTTCTCGTAACGCTGCTCCGCCTTTTCCAGCGTCTGCAGGTCGGCGAGGATGAGCTCGGTGTTGATGGTCTCCATGTCGCCGGCCGGGTCGGTCTTGCCCGCGACGTGGACGACATCGGCGTCGCTGAAGCCGCGCACGACCTGCGCGATGGCGTCGGCCTCGCGGATGTTCGCGAGGAACTTGTTGCCGAGTCCCTCGCCCTCGCTCGCGCCCTTGACGATGCCGGCGATGTCGACGAACGACACGGGCGCCGGGACGATGCGCTCACTGTGGAACAGCTCCGCCAGGCGGTCGAGCCGCGGGTCGGGCAGGTTCACCACGCCGACGTTCGGCTCGATGGTCGCGAACGGGTAGTTCGCCGCCAGAGCGTCGTTCTTGGTCAGCGCGTTGAACAGGGTGGACTTGCCCACGTTGGGCAGCCCGACGATTCCGATAGTGAGAGCCACGGTCGTCCATTCTACGGGGCGGGTCCGGCCACGCCGGCCGCGGTCAACCGCGCCGGGTGGCGCGGTACGAGCGCGTCACGTACGGCAACTCGATGGTGTCGTGCCCGGCGAGGTCGGGATGCTCCCGCATCAGCCGCCGCAGCGACTCGATGACGGCGGCCTGCGCGTTCGGGTCCTTGGTGATGAAGTAGCTGCGCGACCGGGCCAGGTCGAGCAGGCCCTCGTGGTCGAGCGCCTGCACCCAGCGCGTCTCGTGCTTCTCCAAGGGGCCGAACGGCGAGGCGAGAACGGGTTCGGACTCGTCGTCGAACGCGGCGGTGCCCGCATCCATCAGCTCCCCCAGCTCGCGCACCCAGCCGATGCTCTCGTCGCGCTCGTTCCAGATCAGGCCGAGGCGGCCACCGGGGCGCAGCACACGGGCGGCCTCCGGGATCGCGCGCTCCGGATCCATCCAGTGCCACGCCTGCGCGACGAGCACCACTCCGGCGGAGGCGTCCGGCAGCGGGATGCTCTCGCCGGTGCCCTCATGCGTGGGGACGCCCGGGAGCCGCTCGCGCAGGACGCGCAGCATCTCCGGCGAGGGGTCCACGGCGACGGCATCCCGACCGCGCTCGACGAGGGCGGCTGTGAGCTTTCCGGTTCCTGCGCCGAGGTCGACCACCGGATCGGCGGCGCCGTCGAGCAGCCAGCTCACCGCGTCCGCCGGGTAGGAGGGGCGCGCGGCGTCGTACACCTCGGCCGCACGGTCGAAGGAGGCGGCGTGGAGGTCGCGCTGGTGACGGGATCGCATGCCGCGATGCTACGCGCGGCCGTCCTCCCGCGCCCCATTTCGCTCGTGAGGTGCACGTAGTTGCGGTGCGGCACGGCGTGTCGACCGCAACTACGTGCACTTCGGCAAGACGGGAGACGGGGGGGCGGGGCACTGGATGCGCGCGGCGCGCGGGCGCGCTGCCGGGCGGCGTCGGTGGGGCATGTCAGCATTCGAACGTGACCCTGGATTTCACCGCCATCGACTTCGAGACCGCCAACTCCTCCCCCGCGTCGGCCTGCTCGGTCGGCCTGGTGAAGGTCCGGAACGGCAAGGTGGTCGACCGGGCGGGATGGTTCATCCGGCCGCCGCTGGGGCACGACCAGTTCCAGGAGTGGAACATCCGCATCCACGGCATCCAGCCCCACCAGGTGGCGGACGCGGCGGGCTGGGTCGACCAGCTGGCCGACCTCGTGGAGTTCGCGGAGGACGACCACCTGGTCGCGCACAACGCGGGCTTCGACATGGGCGTGATCCGCGCGGCGTGCGCGGCGACGCTCGTGGCGTGCCCCGAGTACGCGTACCTCTGCAGCCTGCAGGTCGCGCGCCGGACGTACGCGCTCGAGTCGTACCGGCTGCCGGTCGCCGCGATGGCGGCGGGCTTCGAGGGCTTCAACCATCACGACGCGCTCGCGGACGCGGAAGCCTGCGCGGCGATCGTCATCCACGCGGCGAAGCGGCACGAGGCAGCCACGATCGCGGATCTCTCGGCGCTCACCGGCGCCCGGCTCGGCCGGATCGGCGTCCCGGTCGCCGCCTGAAGTCGTCCACAGGCGGGTGATGCGCCCGGTTCTCCACGACTCGCTGCCGGAGCGACGACGAGTGTCGGAGGCCGCTGACAGACTTCACGCATGGACATCCTCGCCCTGCTCCTCGGCCTCCTGATCGGTCTCATCGTCGGCGCCGTCGGCGCGGGTTTCGCGATCGCGAAGCTCGGTCGGTCGCGCGACGACGCGGTCGTCGTGCAGACGGTCGACCCGGCCGTGCTCGCCGCGCAGCACCAGGCCGAGCTGGCGGAGGTGCGCGCCGCCGAGGCGGCGGTGCAGTCCGAGATCCGCGCCGATCTCGCGGCGGCGCACGGGCGCGTGGATGCGCTGCAGGAGCAGCTGCTCACCGCGCAGGCGCAGTACCGCGAGACGATCGAGCGCCACCGTGCGGAGGCCGAGGCGCGGGCGGAGCGCGAGCGCGCCGAGAGCAAGGTGTTGCAGGCGCTCGCTCCGGTGAAGGAGAGCCTGAGCGATATGCAGCGCAAGGTGATGGAGCTGGAGGCGCAGCGCAGCCAGCAGCACGGCCAGCTCACGCAGCAGCTGCGGTCGGCTGCCGAGTCGGAGGAGCGACTGCGCAGCACCGCCGAGGCGCTGGCGTCAGCGCTGCGGTCGAACAGCACCCGCGGTGTCTGGGGCGAGACGCAGCTGCGGAGCGTCGTGGAGGCGGCCGGCTTGCTCGAGCGGGTGGACTTCGACGTGCAGTCGAGCATCCACTCGGAGTCCGGCGCGGGTCGTCCCGACATGATCGTGCGGCTACCCGGCGGCAAGAGCATCGCGCTCGACGCCAAGGTTCCCTTCAATGCCTACCTCGAGGCCAGCCAGATCCCGGCGACCGCCACCGGCACGGAGGGCGCCCAGCGGGAGGCGCTGCTGAAGCAGCACGTGAAGGCGGTCCGCGACCACATCACGGCGCTCGGCAGCAAGGCCTATTGGACGGGGCTGGAGTCGTCGCCGGAGCTGGTGATCGCGTTCATCCCGAGCGAGTCGCTGGTGTCGTCGGCGCTCGAGGCCGACCCGTCGATCATGGAGTTCGCTTTCGGCAAGCGGGTGGCCCTCGCGTCGCCCGTGACGCTGTGGTCGGTGCTGAAGACGGTGGCGTTCAGCTGGCAGCAGGACGTTCTGACCCAGGAGGCGAAGCAGCTGTTCGACCTCAGCCGCACCCTCTACAGCCGCCTGGCCACGACCGCGGGCCACATCGAGAAGCTCGGCCGGTCGCTGGAGCGCACGGTGAAGGACTACAACGGCTTCGTCGGATCGTTCGAGCGCCAGGTGTTCCCGGCAGCGCGCAAGCTCAACGCGCTCGACGAGACGAAGGTCATCGGAGCGCTCGAAGGCATCGAGGAGGCACCGCGCGAGCTGACCGCCTTCGAGCTCGTCAGCGAGCTTGAGCCCCGCGACATGCACGGCATCGACAAGCTCGCGATCGAGGAGAAGGAGCGGGCGCACGCCGAGGACGACGCCCGCGAGTCCGGGGT
>JAEWJG010000281.1 GCA_023386675.1 Actinomycetes bacterium | reverse complement strand
TCCTTGTGTTCGAACCTTCGACCTCTGCGCTACGTTCGGCTCGTGAATTCTCGTCTCATGTGCGGCGTGACCGGCGTCGTACTGATCACGACAGCAGGCCCATCAACCGCTGACCGGCCACTATCGTGCGCGGCTTAGGTACGGCATGAGCGGCGCGTCCCAGGTCGCCAGGCGAACCGCAATTGCGAGCCTCAGACCCTTCGGGGTCGTGTCGACTGCCCGACCGAACGGTTTCTCGATCTTTGTCATCGCCGGCGGGATCGCGGCAGTGATTTCGGCCACCCAGGTGGGCGCGGCGGCGTTGAATGCCATGAAGACGCTGGCATTCGCGCACGGCTTCGGACCCGCCGCGGTTTTTTCGCTCCTCGTCGGCGCGCCCGGTTGGGGCATCTACGTCGTCTTGCCGTTCTTTGCGCTTCGTGGTGCCATCCGGGGCAGGATCCTCGGCCGCATCCTCCTGACGGTTGTCGCGCTGTTCAATTTCGCCCTGCTCTTCCAACCAGGGCCGGAAGTCCTGCGGTGGGTCAACGCCGTGTCCGCTGCCGGATTCTTTGTCGCTGCGATTCTTGGGTGGCTCTTGCCGCGCACCCCCGCGCTAGTAGTTCCCAATACTCCCGCGCCCAGTGTGCGGCGGAGACGATTCAAGTCCGCCGCGATCATGTTCGGTGTCGCGGGGATGCTCGGCGTTCACGCGTTATACCTCCGCCGCGGCTGGCAGTTCGTTCTTTACATTGGTCTCTTGCTCTTCGGCTACCTGACAGCCGGGTCGCCACTGGGAGTTGCGTTGATCCTGGTGTCATCTCTCATGCTGTTCACCGACTTCGCTCGACTGGACACGCTGATCGACCTCGCAAACGATCGATCGCTCGCAAAGAGTTAAGCCGCGGCTCGCGAGGTTGTAATAGATCGACCATGTGGCCCGCCCCGCCCAAGGCATCGTCGCGCGGTGAGCGACCGAGTCAAGGGTGCAGCTCCGCTGCATCGCGGAGCGACGCGCAGCGCCCTTGACACGGTCACTCAACGCGCCATCATCAGGCGTCGGGGCGCACCAGGAATCTGTCTTTGTGAAGTGGTTTGCGCGACACTATCGCCCGCGCGCATGGCATCAGGTGCTTCGACCATGATTGCCGGCGCAAAGCTCTCCTTGCGGGCCTTGGGTGCTGTATCCGTAGGCTCTCAATGCGAAGAGTTGTGAAAGGGCAGACGCGTCCGCGGGCGGACCGGCTCCGCGTACTGTTCGGCCAACGGCGCTAGCGCACGGATCGAAGGACCAACCTTGCTAAATAGTTCTCTTGAACCGCTGGAATGGAACCGCGCGTTCGGTTCGTGGCTCTGGCAGCTCTGCGTTCTGGAGTTGGGTCATGGGCATTCAGGGTGGACCGCGGAGGACTTCGATGGGTCAGACGGCGAGCACATCCGAATAACGTGGCCAGACCATGGAGGTTTCTCATGGAGCGTCCGCGCCGACCCGGTAGCAGCGTTCGCAGAATTCAGAGGTGGTCGCGGACTGGAAAGGACCTTTCCGCCGCCGCGGACCGTAAGGACCCCCGAAGACTGGTGGGTCGAGTTGCATCGGGAGATTGCATCGCTCCCAGATCTCCTGGCCGACTTCGGGCCGATTCGCTATACGCGGCTCCGCAGAGGAGGCGACGTCGGGATCGTATCCATCACCGACGGGCGGGTCGATGAAGGTATCGAATACGACCTGACCGCCGGGTTCGATCCCGGGTTAGCGATCGAGATTGGCGAAACCTACATCGGTCGCGGCTAGCTTGCCAGACACCGCCGTCGTCAGCATGCGCGGCGTTACCCGGCGTGCCCGGGTGGGCCGGTAATGAAAATGGCAACGAAATGGCAACAACCGCATGAGGATTCGTGTGATTTACGTCATTTCGGGTGATCTCAAATCCCGCGAATTTGCTGGGATCGCGGGCCAATAGGCGCCAAATCCCGTGGCCCCTTTCGCCCTCTCACGGCGGTAACGCGGGTTCAAATCCCGCTGGGGTCACCAACAGCCCGCTCCCTCGCAGAAATGCGCCGGGAGCGGGCTTTTTTGTTGCTCTCTTACGCTGAACGGACCGGCCTCACCGCATCCCGCCTTCCGGTATCCACTCCTCCGGGTACCGCCCGCGGATCGCCGCACCAAAGTAGCCACCCGCCGACTCCGCCGCGCGCAACTCCCGCCACACCCGGGCGGGCACGAGGAAGTACCGGTACACCGTCCCCGACGTGAACTGCACCTCGAGCACGCGCTGTCCGTGGTCGTAGCCCGCCGACGCGATCACCGTGCTCTCGAACCCCACCCGTTCCACAGCGTCACCGTACGCTGCGCCCCGCTGCGCCCCGCGGGCTACTACTATGGCCGGAGCGAAGGGGAGTATCCCGGTCGGCCCACAGGGTCCGGCAGCTGCGCACGTCATCACGGCCCCCCATGTCGGCGGACCCGGGCGCAGCGGCACCTCACGGTGCGGGAGAGACTTTCGGCCATGCCGCACGCCCTTCGAAAGGTTCCCCGTGAACAACGCCCTGCCCCTCTGGTTCGAGATCGGCTCGTTCGTCGTCCTCCTCGCCGTCCTCGCGTTCGATCTCCTGATCATCTTCAAGCGTCCGCACATCCCGAGCGCGAGGGAGTCCGCCCTCTGGGTCGGCTTCTACGTCGCGCTCGCGCTCGTGTTCGCGCTGCTGATGCTGCTGATCGGGGATGCGGAGCACGCCGGGCAGTTCCTCGCGGGCTGGCTGACCGAGTACAGCCTGAGCATCGACAACCTGTTCGTGTTCGTCATCATCATGGCCAGGTTTCAGGTGCCCAGGAAGTATCAGCAGGAGGTGCTCATGGTGGGCATCATCCTGGCCCTGGTGTTCCGCGGGGTCTTCATCCTCCTGGGCGCGGGCCTCATCGCGAGCTTCAGCGCGATCTTCTACCTGTTCGGCGCGTTCCTGCTTTGGACGGCGTTCAACCAGGCGTTCCGCTCCCACGACGACGAGGGCGAGGAGGACTCCTGGTTCATCAGGTTCGCGCGGCGCCACCTCAAGGTCTCGAACCAGTACGAGGGCAACAAGCTGCGCACCACCGTCAGCGGACGCCGGATGTTCACGCCGCTGATCATCGTGTTCCTCGCGCTCGGCACGACCGACCTGCTCTTCGCGCTCGACTCCATTCCGGCGATCTTCGGCATCACGCAGAGCCCGTTCATCGTCTTCACCGCGAACGTGTTCGCGCTCATGGGCCTGCGGCAGCTGTACTTCCTGCTCGGGCACCTGCTGGACAAGCTGGTGTACCTCAAGTACGGGATCGCCTTCATCCTCGCGTTCATCGGCGTGAAGCTGATCTTCCACGCGATGCACGAGAACGAGCTTCCGTTCGTCAACGGCGGTCAGCACATCGAGTGGGCGCCCGACATCAGCACGTGGACCTCGCTCGCGGTGATCGTCGGTGCGATGCTTGTCGCTACGATTGCAAGTCTGGTGAAGCTGCGGATGAGCGGCACCACCGTCGCCGAAGCCATCCATGGCGACGGCACCGAAGAGGACGAGACCGGGAACGCGGCCGTCGACGGCATCCAGGAGGACCCCCGCACATGAGCTCTCTCGTTGGCGTGAGCGTTCGCAGCGACACGGGTGCGGTCCGGCACGTCAACGAGGACAGCGCCCTGGCGCAGGACCCGGTGTTCGTCGTCGCCGACGGCATGGGCGGCCACGCGCGCGGCGACCTGGCGAGCAGCACCGCTGTCGAGAGCCTGGCGCGCACCCTCCAGCCGGGGACGCGCCCGACGCCCGACGAGGTCATCCGCGCCATCGACGAGGCCAACGCGGCGGTCCGGGCGCTATCCGGCGCCGACGAGTCCGGCGCCGCCGTCGCGGGTACGACCCTCACGGGCGTCGTGCGGGTGCGCGTGCCCGAGCTGGCGGCCGAGCAGTGGATGGTCGTCAACGTCGGCGACTCGCGCGTCTACAGCTGGGACGGCCGCGCGCTCCGCCAGCTGACCGTCGACCACTCGGCCGTGCAGGAGCTGGTGGACGCCGGGCTCATCACCGAGGCGCAGGCCGCCGTTCATCCCGAGCGGAACGTCATCACGCGGGCGCTCGGCGCGGAGGACTTCGTCGACACCGACAGCGCCCTCATCCCGGAGGTGGGGCGGCAGATCTTCCTGATCTGCTCCGACGGGCTCACGCGTGAGCTGGACGATCAGCGCATCGCGGCGATCCTGGCCGAAGGGCCGGCCGATCCCGCGGCGGCGCTGGTGACCGCGGCGAACGCGGCGGGCGGCCACGACAACATCACCGTGATCGTGGTTGAATCGGTGACCGGGGAGGATGCTCCGGCTCCCGTCGACACGCGCGATCGCGTGGACGGCGCAGGCGGCCGCGAGCTCGAAGACACGCAGCCGAGGGAGTAGGTCTTCCGTGTTCGAGGTTCAGCAGACGGCAGCAGGGGAGTGGGCGGTCGTGGCGGGCGGTGGACGCGCGCTGCTCGTTGCCGAGGCGGACGCGGGCCGGCTTCGGGCGCTGTTCGAAGCGGTCCGCGCGGGCTTCTCCGAGACACTGGATGCGCTGGTCGCGCGCGGGCTGAGCCGCACGCCCTCCTTCGCTCTGCTGGACGCCTCCGCCGACACGGTGCTTCTCGCCGTGCGCGGGACCGCATCCGCGACGGTGACCGAGCACGGTCGCGAGCGGGACGTGCGGGCGACCGGCGTGTCCTCCTGGGTGGAGACGCAGCTCGTCGGGGCGGACGCCGCGGCGCTGGGCGAGCGCACTGGTTCAGAGACCCTGCCGCTGGTCGACGGCATCGTGCGTGCCTCAGGGCTCGCCTGGTCGGCGGCCGAGCTCGCGGAGGATGTCGGCGCGACCGCGGCGGCGCCACCCAAACGCGAGCGCGACACGGGACCGGTGGAGGCGGTGGTCGCCGAGACGGCAGCCGCGGTCCAGCCCGCCGAGCCGGTCGTCGCCGGCCCCGCGGTCGAGCCGTTCGCCGGCACAGAGCTTCCCGCCGAGCCGGACCCGCACACCCGCGTCCCCGAGACCACGCTGGCGGAGGTGG
>JAEWJG010000006.1 GCA_023386675.1 Actinomycetes bacterium | reverse complement strand
GCACAGGCCGGGGGCTCCTCCGTTTCGCGGCATCACGCCGATACCGTTCGGCATCTCCTCCGTTCTGCACATCCACTCTCGGCGGAACGGCGGCTCATGGTTGACTCGGTGAGTGGATCTTGAGCGCTGTCGTCCTGGCGATGTCGATGCATTGAGGACGTTCTTGAGCACGGTCGATCTCACGATGAGCGGTCTGGAAGCGCCGAGCGTTCGGCTGTGGGTCGAGCGGGACGCGACAGGTGGGGTCGTCGGCAGCACAGGGTACGAGATCAGCGCCGACGGCGACCACGCGCTGATTCGGAGCGTGGCGGTGGGTCCGACACAGCGTTCACGCGGGCGAGGCAGCGCCTTGGCGAGCTTCGCCCTCGAACGCGCGGCCGAGGAGGGGGCAACGAAGGCATGGCTTTTCAGCCGCCGGTCGGGCCCGTTCTGGCAGGGGTTGGGGTTCGAGCCCGCTGACCGCGATGAGCTTGCCGAGACGCTGGCTGACACGCATCAGGTTCGGCTGTTCCAGCAGACGGGTCAGCTGAGGAACGAGGTCGCCTGGTCGCGCGCTCTCGTCGTGGACTGATCCCTTCGTACCGCGTGAGCGACCGCTACAGCGTCGCCTCGATCGTGCGGTCGTAGACGGTGGAACCGCCGACGCGGATGCGGCCGTCGCCGAGCGGCTCGGTCAGCAGATCCGACCCCTCGCCCTGCAGGATGGCCAGCGGACGGCCGAGGCGGGCCGTCAATGCCACAGCGGCCGCGCCGGTCGCCTCGTCCTCGATGATGCCCATGGCCGGGGCGAACATCCGCGACCGGATGCTGCCCGCGTCCTGGTCGATCCACGCGTACGCGTAGTGCTGGCCCGAGGGGAACGCGAACGGGTCGAGCGCCTCGACGTCCTCCACCGACTCGAGCTGCAGCCACTCGAACTCCGGGGTCCACTCCGGGCGCGCGGTGATCCAGGCGCTGTCGTCGTCCACCACCACCTCCACGTCGCCGGCCGGCTCGCGGAGCACGTCGACCGGCGTGCGGCGGTCGGCCAGCCACCACGCGGTGCCGACGCTCGGGTGCCCGGCGAACGGCAGCTCCTTCGCGGGCGTGAAGATGCGGATGGTCGCCGTGCGTCCCGGCTCGTCGATCGCATCCACGAACACGGTCTCGCTGAACCCCAGCGCGGTGGCGATCTCCTGCTCGCGCTCCGCGGTCACAGCGGAGCTCTGCACGATGCCGAGCTCGTTCCCGTTCCGGCCGCTCTCATTCGTGAACACGCGCACGACGACTACTTCGATGGTCTCGTCCATGCCCTCAGCCTGGCAGACGACATCCCCGCCGTTAACCCTCGGGGTGCATAATCGCGCCATGACGGACGACACGAAGAACGCCAGCGAAGAGGACATCGCCGTGGAGCACGCCGCCGAGCGGCTGGCCGACCGCTACCCAGAGGTCCCGCGCGAGCGGATCGACGAGCTGGTCGAGAAGAAGCACGAGGAGTTCGACGGCGCACCGGTGCGCGACTTCGTCCCCGTGCTCGTCGAGCACGACGTCAAGAAGGAGCTGAACGCCGAAGAGCGCGCCGACTGATCGTCGGCGCGCCCTTCCCGCGGTTCCCGGTCCGGATCAGGCCGGGATCAGCGTGTACTTCGTGCTGAGGTACTCGTGGATGCCCTCGAGCCCGCCCTCGCGGCCGAGGCCCGACTGCTTGACCCCGCCGAACGGTGCGGCGGCGTTGGAGACGAGGCCCGTGTTGAGGCCCATCATGCCGGTGTCGACGCGGTCGATCATCCGCTGGCCGCGGGCGAGGTCCTGCGTGAACACGTAGCCGACCAGGCCGTACTCGGTCGAGTTCGCCGCAGCGACGGCCTCGTCCTCGGTCGAGAACGTGGTGATCGCGAGGATCGGTCCGAAGATCTCCTCGCGGAGCAGCTCGCTGCCGGGCTGCACATCCACGATGACCGTCGGCTCGAAGAAGAAGCCGTCGCCCTCGGGGGCGCTGCCTCCGGTGAGCACGCGGGCTCCGCGCGTCACGGCGTCCTCGACGAGCGCCTTCATGGATGCGACGGCGCGGTCGTCGATCAGCGGGCCGATGGTCACGCCATCGTCGGTGCCGCGGCCGACACGGAACGCCTCGACCTTCTCGGTGACTCGGCGGGCGAACTCCTCGGCGACCGACTCGTGCACGATGAAGCGGTTGGCCGCGGTGCACGCCTGCCCGATATTGCGGAACTTGGCGAGCATCGCGCCCTCCACCGCCTTGTCCAGGTCGGCGTCGTCGAACACAACGAACGGCGCGTTGCCGCCGAGCTCCATCGAGGTGCGGAGCACGTTCTGCCCGGCCTGCGCGAGCAGCGACCGGCCGACCGGGGTGGACCCGGTGAACGACAGCTTGCGGAGGCGCGGGTCGGCGATGATCGGCTCGGACACCGTGCGGGCGGTGCTGGTCGGGATGATGTTCACCACGCCGTCCGGCACGCCGGCGTCGGCGAGCAGCTGCGCGAAGAACAGCGTGGTCAGCGGCGTCAGCTCGGCCGGCTTGACGACGACCGTGCAGCCGGCGGCGAGCGCCGGAGCGATCTTGCGGGTGGCCATCGCGAGCGGGAAGTTCCACGGCGTGATCAGGTAGCACGGGCCGACCGGGCGCTGCGAGACGACCATGGTGCCGGTCCCCTCCGGGTTCTGCCCGAAGCGGCCGGAGATGCGCACCGCCTCCTCGGAGAACCAGCGGAGGAACTCGCCGCCGTAGGTGACCTCGCCGTTCGCCTCGGCGAGCGGCTTTCCCATCTCGAGCGTCATGAGCAGCGCGAAGTCGGCGCGGCGCTCCTGCAGCAGGTCGAACGCGCGGCGCAGGATCTCGGCCCGGACGCGCGGTGCGGTGGCGGCCCAGGCGTCGGCTGCGGCGGCCGCCGCATCCAGGGCCCGGATGCCGTCCTCCGGCGTGGCGTTGGCGATGCGCTTGATGACGCGGCCGGTGGCCGGGTCCTGCACCTGGATCTGCTCGCGGGTGCCGGCCTCCCAGCGTCCGCCGATGAACAGCCCGTCGGGGACGCGGGCCAGCAGCTCGGCCTCGTTCGGCGCGAGCTCGGTGGTGGTGTCGACGATGGTCATGCGCCCGCCACCGCCTCCGCGACGACGTCCAGCCCCTCGATGAGGAGGTGGTCCGGGATGCTGAGCGGCGGGAGGAAGCGGATGACGTTCCCGTAGGTGCCGCAGGTGAGGAGGATGACACCGGCGGCGTGGACGGCGGCGGCGACCTTCGCGGTGAGGGCCGCATCCGGCTCACCGGTCTCGGGGTCGACGAGCTCGATCGCGACCATGGCGCCGCGTCCGCGGACCTCGGCCACGCGCGGGTCGGCGTCGCGCAGCGCGCCGAGCTTCTCGAACAGGATGTCGCCGATCTGGCGTGCGCGGGCCGCGAGGTCCTCGGTCTCGTACGTCTCGATCGCGGCGAGCGCGGCGACACAGGCGAGCGGGTTGCCGCCGTAGGTGCCGCCGAGGCCGCCGACCTGCGGTGCGTCCATGATCTCGGCGCGGCCGGTGACCGCCGAGAGCGGGAGGCCGCCGGCGATGCCCTTTGCGGTGACGATCAGGTCGGGCACGATGCCGAACTGCTCGGAGGCGAACATGGTGCCGGTCCGGGCGAAACCGGTCTGCACCTCGTCGGCGATGAAGACGACGCCGTTCGCGTTCGCCCACGCCTGCAGCGCGGGCAGGAAGCCGTCGGCCGGGACGATGAAGCCGCCCTCGCCCTGGATCGGCTCGATGATGAGCGCCGCGAGGTTGGCCGCGCCGATCTGCTTCTCGATCATGGTGATCGCGCGCTTGGCCGCCTCGGCGCCGGAGAGACCGCCGTCGCGCAGGGGGTAGCTGAGCGGGGCGCGGTAGATCTCGGGCGCGAAGGGGCCGAAGCCGTTCTTGTACGGCTGGTTCTTGGCGGTGAGGCCCATCGTGAGGTTCGTGCGGCCGTGGTAGGCGTGGTCGAACGCGACGACGGCCTGCTTGCCGGTGTAGTGGCGGGCGATCTTGACCGCGTTCTCGACGGCCTCGGCGCCGGAGTTGAACAGCGCGCTGCGCTTGGCGAAGTCGCCCGGGGTGAGGCGGTTGAGGGCCTCGGCCACGTCGACGTAGGAGTCGTACGGCGCGACGGTGAAGCAGGTGTGGGTGAAGGCGGCGACCTGCGCGGTCACGGCGTCGACGATGCGGGGCGCTGCGTTGCCCACGCCGGTGACGGCGATGCCGGAGCCGAAGTCGATGAGGGAGTTGCCGTCCACATCCACCAGGACGCCGCCGCCCGCCGCGACCGTGTACACGGGGATGGTGGCGCCGACGCCGGCGGCGACGGCCTGGGACTTGCGCTCCTGACGCTTGCGCGACTCGGGGCCGGGGATCGGGGTGACGAGCCGGCGCTCCTGCGGGAGCGAGGGTCCGCCGACGGGCGTGTCGATGGCGGTGTCGAGGATGGTCATGCTCGTAGCGTAGGTCGGGATGCGACGGCGAGAGTCGACAGCACGTACAATCGCACCACCGGGGATCGACACCCTGGCAGATGGAGTGACATGCCCGCCACCCTCACCCAGCTCCTGGCCCGCCCCGAGTTGGGCCTGCGCCTGCTCACGCCGCCGGCCGTCGGCGACCTGGATGCGCCCCTCGCCTGGGCGCACAGCTCCGACCTCGCCGATCCCACCCCGTTCCTCGCGGCCGGGCAGGTGCTGCTGCTCACGCAGCCGCCGGAGGACGCCGAACCGTACGTGCGGCGGCTGGTCGAGCGCGGCATCGCGGCGGTCGGATTCGGCACCGAGGTGGTGCGCGACGGGACGCCCGCTGCGCTCATCGAGGCGTGCGCGGCGCACGGGCTCCCGCTCTTCGAGGTGCCGTACCGGACGCCGTTCATCGCCGTCGCCCGCTTCGTCGCCGACCGCGTCGCCGCCGACGCCTACGCGCGCAGCACCTGGGCGCTGCGTGCCTCCCGGGCCATCTCGCTCGCGGCTCTGCGCCCGGACGCGCTCGGCGCGGTGCTGTCGGAGCTGTCGCGGCAGATCGAGCGGCCGGTGGCGCTCGTGGGCGCGGACGGCGCGGTGG
>JAEWJG010000389.1 GCA_023386675.1 Actinomycetes bacterium | reverse complement strand
CGACCGCGATCCGCGGCTGGGAGCACCTGCGCTTCGAAGTGAGCGAGGATCCGACTCCCCGCAGCGACGGCGGCCGGTGGATGCACACCCCTGACCTCGGCATCCACTTCGCGCAGACCGACACCGCCGGCAACGTCGTCATCGGCGAGGATCGCATCCGCTACGCCCTCGAGATCGCCGCGGGCGACGCGTTCGACCTGCAGCGTGAACTGCAGGTCGCGCTCGGATCGGCGTGGGACGAAGAGCTGGAGCCCTTCCGCCACGCGAGCGACGACGCCCCGGTGGTCTGGCTGCACAAGGTCGGCTGACGACGTCGGCTGAGACGATCGGCCCCGTCGCGACACTGCACAGGGAGACCACAACTCCACAGACCAGGCGGCGCCGATGCGCCCGTACCCGCCTCGGACGGCTTCCCGGGGACGGGGATCGCGTGTCGACCCGCCTCACCCGAGAGAATCCCCTCCGCCGACCGCTGAGCTTGTCTCAGGGCGGTGGAGGGGGTTCTTCGCGTCAGGCCGAGGCGAACGCGGCGACGGCGTTGTGCCCGCCGAAGCCGAACGAGTTGCTGATCGCGAGCTGCGCGCCGTCGCCCAGCGGCTGCGGCTCGCTCTTCACCTGCAGCGGGATGGCCGGGTCCATCTCCGTGATGTTGATCGTCGGCGGCGCCTGGCGGTCGCGGATGGCGAAGATCGTGAAGACCGCCTCCAGCGCGCCGGTCCCACCCAGGAGGTGACCGGTGGATGCCTTGGTCGCCGACACCGGGATGCCGTGCACCCGGTCGCCGAAGACCTCGCGCAGGGCCACGTACTCCGACGGGTCGCCGACCGGCGTGCTCGTCGCGTGCGCGTTGATGTGGGTGACGTCGTCGGCCGTCGCGCCCGCCTGCTTGAGGGCGAGGTTGACGGCGCGGCTGGCGCCGCGTCCCTCCGGGTCGTTCGCGGTGATGTGGTAGGAGTCGGCGGTGACGCCACCGCCGGCGAGCTCCGCGTAGATGCGGGCGCCGCGGGCGAGCGCGTGCTCCTCGGTCTCGAGCACGAGGCTGGCCGCACCCTCGCCCATGACGAAGCCGTCGCGGTCGACGCTGTACGGGCGGGAGGCGTGCGCCGGGTCGTCGTTGCGGCGCGAGAGCGCCTGCATCGACGAGAACGACGCCACGGTGATGGGGTGGATGGCCGACTCGGTGCCGCCGGCGATCACCACGTCGGCGAGACCCGCCTGCAGGTGCTCGTAGGCGTTGACGAGCGACTCGGTGCTCGACGCGCACGCGGAGGCGACGGTGCGGGCGAACGCGCGGGCCTCGAAGTGCATGGACACGGCGGCGGACGCCGCGTTCGGCATCAGCATCGGCACGGTCATCGGCAGCACGCGGCGGGGGCCGCGGTCGCGGAGGGTGTCCCAGGCGTCGAGCAGCGTCCACACGCCGCCGATGCCGGTGGCGTAGTCGACGCCCAGGCGCTCGGGGGCGACCTCGGGCCGGCCGGCGTCCTCCCACGCCTCCATCGCGGAGATCAGGGCGAACTGGCTGGACGGGTCGAGGCGCTTGGCGACGGGGCGCTCCAGCACCTCCTCCGGGCGCACCTTGGCCTCGGCGGCGAAGGTGACCGGGAGCTCGTACTGGGCGACCCAGTCGTGCTCGAGCGAGCGGGCGCCGGACTCGCCGGCGAGCAGCGCGGCCCAGCTGTCAGGGGCGGTGCCACCGAGAGGCGAGGATGCGCCCACACCGGTGACGACGATCTTCTTGGTCATAACGGCAACTCTCTGTGAGTGGAGTCGCGGGAGTCAGAGCGCTCCCGCACGCGCGGGCGGCGACCCAACGGGGACGCCGCCCGCGCGGAAGAAATCTGTGGCTCTGGGGCCTCAGGCGTTCTGCGCCTTGACGATGAACTCGACCGCGTCTCCGACGGTCTTGAGGTTCTTGACCTCCTCGTCGGGGATCTTGACGTCGAACTTGTCCTCGGCGTTGACCACGATGGTCATCATCGAGATCGAGTCGATGTCGAGGTCGTCGGTGAACGACTTGTCCAGCTCAACCGTGTCGGTCGCGATGCCGGTCTCGTCGTTGATGAGCTCGGCCAGGCCGGCAAGAACTTCTTCGGTGGACAATGCCATGGTTTTCTCTCCTTGAGGGGTGTCGTTTTGACCGTGGAACAGTCTAGGGCAGCACGACGACCTGCGCGCCGAAGACCAGACCGGCGCCGAAGCCGATCTGCAGCGCCAGACCGCCGCTCAGCTCCGGGCGTTCCTGGAGCAGTCGGTGGGTCGCGAGGGGGATGGAGGCGGCCGACGTGTTGCCTGTCGTCTCGATGTCGCGCGCGATCGCGACGGTCTCGGGCAGCTTCAGCTGCTTGGCGAACTCGTCGACGATGCGCATGTTCGCCTGGTGCGGGATGAAGGCGGCGAGCTGGTCGGGGGACACCCCGGCGTCGTCGAGGGCGCGCTTGGCGACCTTCGCCATCTCCCACACGGCCCAGCGGAAGACCGTCTGGCCTTCCTGGCGGAGCGTGGGCCACTCCTTCTCACCGTCGCGGAACTCGGTGAGCGTGCCGTTCATCCCGACCGCGTCGGCCTTGGAGCCGTCGGAGCCCCAGACCGTCTTGGAGATGCCCGGGTACTCGCTCGGGCCGATCACGACCGCGCCTGCTCCGTCGCCGAGCAGGAACGAGATCGTGCGGTCCGTCGGGTCGACGACGTCGGACAGCTTCTCGGCGCCGACGACGAGCGCGTAGTGCGCGACGCCCGCGCGGATGAGCGCATCCGCCTGGGCGATGCCGTAGGTGTACCCGGCGCAGGCGGCGTTCATGTCGTACGCGGCGGCCGGGTTGGAGCCGACGCGGTCGGCCAGCACGGCCGCCAGCGACGGCGTCTGCTGCACGTTGGAGATGGTGGCGACGATGACCGCGTCGATCAGCGACGGGTCGACGCCCGACTTCGCGATGGCCTCCTTCGACGCCTCGGTCGCGAGGTCGAGGGCGAGGACATCGTGGCTGGCCCGCGTGCGGGTGATGATGCCGGTGCGCTGGCGGATCCACTCGTCGGAGGAGTTGATCGGGCCGACCAGGTCGTCGTTGGGCACGACGAGGTCGCCGCGCGCTGCGCCGATCGAGAGGATGCGGGTGTACTGGGGCCCGTGCGACTGCTGCAGGGTGGGGTGGGTCATCAGGCCTCCTGGTCGATGAGGTCGAAGGCGGCCGGCAGGTCGTCCGGGGTCTTGATGGCGACGGTGGGGACGCCCTTGAGCCCGCGCTTGGCGAGACCGGCCAGGGCGCCGGCGGGGGCGACCTCGATGAGTCCGGTGACACCTGCCGCGGCGAAGGCGGCCATGTCGAGGTCCCAGCGCACCGGCGACGAGACCTGCCCGACGAGAAGGCGCAGGAACTCGGCGCCGTCGGTGACCTCCGAGCCGTCCTTGTTGGTCCAGAGACGCAGTGTCGGGTCGTTCGTGGTCAGAGTGGACGCGAACTCCGTCAGCGCCGGGACGGCCGGGGCCATGTAGCGCGTGTGGAACGCCCCGGCGACCTGCAGCGGGATGACGCGCGCGCGGGCCGGCGGGTTCTCGGACAGCTGCGCCAGCGCGTCGAGGGCGCCGGCCACGACGATCTGCCCGCCTCCGTTGTAGTTGGCGGGGGAGAGGCCCAGCTCGTCGAGACGGGCCAGCAGCTCCGCCTCGTCCGCGCCGATGACCGCGCTCATGCCGGTCTGCACCTCGGCGGCGGCCTTCGCCATCGCCGCACCGCGCTCGCGCACGAATGCGACAGCGTCGGTCTCGCTGAGCACGCCGGCTCCTGCGGCGGCGGTCAGCTCGCCGACCGAGTGGCCGGCGATGCCGCCGACGCGCTCACGGCGTCCGTCCGCGAACAGTGCGGAGAGGGTCAGCAGCCCGGCGGAGACGATGAGCGGCTGCGCCACCGCGGTGTCGCGGATGGTCTCCGCGTCGCTCACGGTGCCGTGCGCGACGAGGTCGATGCCGACCGCGTCGGAGATGCCGGTGAGCTGATCGCGGAACGAGGATTCGGCGAGCCACGGCTCGAGGAAGCCCGGGGTCTGGGATCCCTGTCCCGGGCACACGATGACGATCACGGTTTCCAGTCTGCCAATCTTCCGCCAGGCGGATGTGTCGGATGGATACGAAGTATTCGAATAATGCTTGTGGCTGTCTACAACTCAGCCGCCGCGGCGGGGCGAGTCGGGCTCGTTGATCGAGCCGACGATGAGCGCCGCCTGCAGGATGAGCGCCTCGCGCGCGCCGGTCGCATCCCAGCCGATGACCTCCGAGACCCGCTTGAGGCGGTACCGGACGGTGTTGGGGTGGACGAACAGCTCGCGCGCGGTCGCCTCCAGCGACCGGCCGTTGTCGAGGTAGCACCAGAGCGTCGTGAGCAGCTCGGACGAGTAGGCCTGCAGCGGTCGGTAGATGCGGCTGATCAGCGTCGCGCGGGCCAGGCCGTCGCCCGCGAGCGCCCGCTCCGGGAGCAGGTCGTCGGCGTGTACCGGCCGCGGGCAGTTGCGCCACGCCTTCGCCACCGCGAAGCCGGCGAGGGCCGCCTTCGCGCTCTTGGACGCGTCCACCAGGCTCGGCACCTCGTGGCCGAGCACCAGGTGGCCTGGGCCGAAGCCCGGCTCGAGCTGGGTCGCGATCTCGAGGAACGAGACGACCGGCGCCGGGCCGATCGCGTCGTCCGGCGTGCTGTCGCTCGGCCAGGCTCGGCCGATCACCAGCACGAGCCGGCTGCCCTGCACGCCGATCAGCACGTCCGCCGACATGTGCCGCGCGGTGCGTCGCAGCTGGTCGACGTCCAGCATCTTCGGCGCGGTCCCGACGAGCACGCTGACCTCGCCGTGCCCGTGCCAGCCGAGCGCGGCGATGCGGCTGGGCAGCTCGTCGTCGTACTCGCCGGTCAGGATGCTGTCGACGACCAGCGCCTCCAGCCGTGCGTCCCACAGGCCGCGGGCCTCGGCCGCGCGGGCGTAGACGTCCGCGGCCGCGAACGCGATCTCGCGCGAGTAGAGCAGGATCGCCTCCCGCAGGTCCTCGCCGCCGGCGCTCTTCACGCGCTCCTCGACCACCTCGACGGTGATCTTGATCAGCTGGAGGGTCTGCTGCAGGCTGACGCTCCGCAGCAGCTCGCGAGGGGCGGCGCCGAACACGTCCGCGGCGATCCACGGCGTCGACCGCGGGTCGTCGTACCAGGAGATGAACGAGGAGATGCCCGCCTGGGCCACCAGGCCGACGGCGCTGCGTCGGCCCGGTGGCATGTCGCGGTACCAGGGGAGGGTGTCCTCGAGCCTCTTGAGCGTGGTCGTGGCCAGCTCACCCGAGATCTTGCGCAGCCACGCGAGCGTCTCGGGCTTCGTCCTCTCCACCTGGCTGCCTGCCACGGCGGTGTTACGCCTCGCCGCCCGCCGAGCCGGTGGTGCCGGCGTTGACGTCGTGCAGCAGGTACTTCTCGATCGCCCAGGCCGGCGCGTTCGGGTCGACCTGACCGCGGGCCGCGAGCAGCTCCAGGGTCCGGACCACCATCGACGGGCCGTCGATCTTGAAGAACCGGCGCGCTGCCGGGCGGGTGTCCGAGAAGCCGAAGCCGTCGGCGCCGAGCGTGGCGTACTCGCCGGGCACGAACTGACGGATCTGGTCCGGCACCGCGTGCTCGTAGTCGGTCACGGCGACGAACGGACCGTCGGCGTCCTGCAGCTTGCGGGTCAGGTACGGCACCTGCTTCTCCTGCTGCGGGTAGAGGAAGTTGTGCTCCTCGGCGCGCAAGCCGTCGCGGCGCAGCTCGCTCCACGAGGTGACGCTCCAGACGTCGGCCGACACGCCCCAGTCCTGCGCCAGCAGCTGCTGGGCCTCGAGCGCCCACGGCACCGAGACGCCGGAGGCGAGCAGCTGGGCCTTCGGGCCCTGGTTGTCCGCGGCGCGGAGGCGGTGGATGCCGTGGACGATGCCGTCCACATCCACACCCTCCGGCTCGGCCGGCTGCACCATCGGCTCGTTGTAGACCGTCAGGTAGTACATGACGTTCGGGTCGGGGTGGTTGCCGCCGTACATGCGCTCGAGGCCGGCGCGCACGATGTGGCCGATCTCGTAGCCGTACGCCGGGTCGTACGCGACGACCGCGGGGTTGGTGGACGCGAGCAGGGGGGAGTGGCCGTCGGCGTGCTGCAGCCCCTCGCCGGTCAGCGTGGTGCGGCCGGCGGTCGCGCCGATGAGGAAGCCTCGCGCCATTTGGTCGCCCGCCGCCCACAGGGCGTCGCCCGTGCGCTGGAAGCCGAACATCGAGTAGAAGACGTACACCGGGATGAGCGGCTCGCCCTGCGTCGAGTACGACGTGCCGACGTTGGTGAACGCGGCGACGGCGCCCGCCTCGTTGATGCCGACGTGGATGATCTGGCCCTGCGGGCTCTCCTTGTAGGCCAGGAGCAGCTCGCGGTCGACCGAGGTGTAATTCTGGCCGTTCGGGTTGTAGATCTTCGCGTTCGGGAAGAAGGCGTCCATGCCGAAGGTGCGGGCCTCGTCCGGGATGATCGGCACGATCCGCTTGCCCCACTCCTTCGAGCGCAGAAGGTCCTTCAGCAGGCGGACGAACGCCATCGTGGTGGCGACCTCCTGCGTTCCGGAGCCCTTCTTCGCGATCGCGTAGGCCGAGTCGTCCGGCAGGTCGAACTGCGTGTACTTCGCGCGGCGCTCCGGCACGTAGCCGCCGAGGTCGCGACGGCGCTCGTGGAGGTACTTGATCGTCTCGTCCTCGGCACCCGGGTTGAAGTACGGCGGGAGGTACGGGTTCTCCTCGAGCTGCGCGTCCGACACCGGGATGCGCATCGCGTCGCGGAACGCCTTCAGGTTGTCGAGCGTCATCTTCTTCATCTGGTGGGTCGCGTTACGGCCCTCGAACGACGGACCGAGTCCGTAGCCCTTGATGGTCTTGGCGATGATGACGGTCGGCTGGCCCTTGTGCTCGGAGGCCGCCTTGAAGGCCGCGTAGACCTTGCGGTAGTCGTGGCCGCCGCGCTTGAGGCCCCAGACCTGGTCGTCGGTGTAGTCCTTGACGAGCTCCAGCGTGCGCGGGTCGCGGCCGAAGAAGTTCTCGCGCACGTAGGCGCCGTTCTCGGTCTTGTAGGTCTGGTAGTCGCCGTCCGGCGTCTGGTTCATGAGGTTGACCAGGGCGCCGTCGGTGTCGTTGGCGAGCAGGTCGTCCCACTCGCGGCCCCAGATCACCTTGATGACGTTCCAGCCCGCGCCGCGGAAGAAGCTCTCGAGCTCCTGGATGATCTTGCCGTTGCCGCGCACAGGGCCGTCGAGGCGCTGCAGGTTCGCGTTGATGACGAAGGTCAGGTTGTCGAGCTTCTCGTTCGCCGCCACCTGGAGCTGGCCGCGCGACTCCACCTCGTCCATCTCGCCGTCGCCGAGGAACGCCCAGACGTGCTGGTCGGAGGCGTCCTTGATGCCGCGGTTGGTGAGGTACTTGTTGAGCTGCGCCTGGTAGATCGCGTTGATCGGTCCGAGGCCCATCGACACGGTCGGGAACTGCCAGAAGTCCGGCATGAGGCGCGGGTGCGGGTAGCTCGACAGGCCGCCGCCCGCGTGGGACTTCTCCTGGCGGAAGCCGTCGAGCTGGTCGGCGCTGAGCCGGCCCTCGAGGAACGCGCGGGCGTAGACGCCGGGGGAGGCGTGGCCCTGGAAGAAGACCTGGTCGCCGCCGCCCGGGTGGTCCTGGCCGCGGAAGAAGTGGTTGAAGCCGACCTCGAAGAGGGTCGCGCTGGAGGCGTAGCTGGAGAGGTGGCCGCCGACGGCGATCCCGGGGCGCTGCGCGCGGTGCACCATGACGGCCGCGTTCCAGCGGATCCAGGCGCGGTACCGGCGCTCGATCTCCTCGTCGCCGGGGAACTCCGACTCGTTCTCGGGCGAGATCGTGTTGATGTAGTCCGTGGTGGGGACCATCGGCACGCCGACGTGCAGGTCCTTGGAGCGCTTCAGCAGGCTGAGCATGATCTCGCGAGCACGCTCGTGGCCATGGGCCGCAACCAGTTGGTCGAGGGATTCCCGCCACTCGGCGGTCTCCTCCGGGTCCGAATCGATGTTGTTCACCGAGTACGGGTCCTGGTCGTTTACAGTCACCCTCGACCTCTTTCTTGTGTCGGATGGATCGTGGACGTGCCGCAAAGCTGTCGGTTCTCGACAAGCGTGGACACCATCCTTCAGCCTAGCCGCACTCCGGGCTCGCTGTTGACCGCACGGTTGGCACTCGGATCGGCCCGGTCTATGCTGTCTCCTCGTGGCTCTCGAGAACGACACCCAGGCACCCGACTTCGAGCTGCTGAACCAGTACGGCGAGACCGTCCGGCTCAGCGACTTCCGCGGCCGCAAGGCGGTCGCGCTCATCTTCTTCCCGCTCGCCTTCTCGGGTACGTGCACGGGCGAGCTGTGCGCGCTGCGCGACAACCTCGCCCTGTTCGAGGACCACCGCGTCGAGCTCCTGGCGATCTCGGTCGACTCCAAGTACACCCTCCGTGCGTGGGCGGAGAAGGAGGGCTACTCGTTCTCGCTGCTGGCCGATTTCTGGCCGCACGGCGAGATCGCGAAGGAGTACGGGGTGTTCCTCCCCGAGAAGGGCTTCGCGAACCGCGCGACGTTCCTCATCGACGAGCGGGGCATCATCCGCGCCTCCTTCATCACGGCTCCCGGCGAGGCCCGCTCGATTGAGTCGTACCGCGCTGCGCTCGACAGCCTGCCAGCGCACGTCTGACAGGGGCGTCCACTAGGCTGTTCGGCATCCCGGGCCTTTAGCTCAGCTGGTAGAGCGCCACGTTTACACCGTGGATGTCGTCGGTTCGATCCCGGCAGGGCCCACCACTCATGCATCCATCATCTAGTTGACGCAACACGCCGTCAG
>JAEWJG010000362.1 GCA_023386675.1 Actinomycetes bacterium | reverse complement strand
GCGCGGAGCAGCGCGGGGCGCGCTTCGACGAGTGGCGCGCGAGCCTCCTGCCGGACGACCCGCGGGCGCCTGCGGGCGACTGGCCTGACGTCACGTACGTCCAGGCGGCACTGTGATGCGCGTGGTCCTGTTCGACCTCGACGACACCCTGTTCGCGCACCGCGCGGCCGTCGAGTCCGGCATCCTCGCGTATGCGGAAGCGCTGGGCGCCCCCTACGGCGCACTGGAAGCCGACGAGCTGGTCACCATCTGGCATGACCTGGAGGAGGAGCACTACCACTCCTACCTCGCGGGCGACCTCGACTTCGAGGGCCAGCGGCAGGCGCGCGCCCGCGACTTCGCCGCGCGCCACGGGGTGACGCTGAGCGACGCAGAGGCCAGCGCCTGGTTCGCCGACTACTTCGAGCACTACGTCGCCGCCTGGTCGCTCCACGACGACGCACTGCCCGCACTGGATGCGCTGGAGCGCCGGCTCCCGGGCGTGCGCTTCGGCCTCATCACGAACGGCGACCTCGCCTTCCAGCGCCGGAAGGTGGAGGCGGTCGGCCTGGATGCGCGCATGGAGCACCTCATCGCGTCCGGCGACGTCGGCATCCCGAAGCCCGATGCCCGGATCTTCCGGGTGGCCTGCGATGCGTTCGGCGTGCCGCCGCAGGAGACCGCCTACGTCGGCGACCGCCTCCGTACGGACGCGATCGGCGCCGCCCGAGCGGGTCTGACCGGCGTGTGGATCAACCGCCGCGACGCCATCCCCTCCGCTGACGACGAGAAGGATGCGCTCGATGCGGGCGTGCGCACCATCCGCTCGCTCGCCGAGCTGCCGGGGACGCTCGCCGACCGCTGAACGCTCAGCCGCCCTTGGTGCAGGTCTGCTGAGCGGCGGTCTGACCGGTGACGTTCGAGGGCAGGCTCACGGTGGTAGGAGTCGGTGTGGGCGAGGCAGTCGCCGCCGTGGAGCCTGTCGCGTTGCTCGGCGCCGCGGTCGCCGCAGCCGACGGGGTCGCCGCGGCGGACGGGGCCGGAGACGCGGCTCCCGGGCCCGCTACGGCCTCCGTCGCCGCCCCCGTGGTGCCGGTCAGCGTCACGGGCACGTCCGCGCTGAGCGCATGCGTGAGCGCGGACACTCCGGTCGGGTCGGGGACCACGCGGTTCGGGTCGTCGGGGTCGGTCATCGCCGGGTACTGGAGGAAGACGAAGTCGCTCAGTGGGACGTTCTTGAGCGCGAGCGCGATGGAGACCAGCGTGGTCGGCGACGCGAGGGTGTCGGACAGCTGGATGTTCGACGTCGCCGCCTTCGCGAGCGAGTAGAGGGTGAGCGGGTTGCCCAGCGTGCCCGCGCCCGTGGCCTTGCGGAGCAGCGCGGCGAGGAAGAGCTGCTGGTCGCTGATCCGGCCGAGGTCGCTCCCATCGCCCACCCCGTGCCGGCTGCGCACGAACTCCAAGGCCTGCTGGCCCACCAGGGTCTGCTGGCCGCCGGGCAGGTCCAGGCCGACATACGGGTCGGTGATGGGCGTCGCGAGGCACACCGTGACTCCCCCGATCGCGTTCGACATCGCGATCACGCCGTCGAAGGTGATCTCCGCCGCGTACGGAATGGTGAGACCCGTCAACGCCTCCGCGGTGAGGACCACGCACGACAACCCTCCGGTCGAGAGCGTGGTGTTGAACTGCGCGCTCGCCTGGGCACTGGTCGGCCCGTTCGGTGTCGGGCAGGAGGGCACCCGCACCATCATGTCGCGCGGGATGCTGATGACGGTCGCGTGGGTGTGATCCGCCGACAGGTGGAGCACCATCGTGACGTCGTTGTTGCCCGCTCCCGAGCTTCCCGCGAGCTCGTCGGAGGTCGCGAACTGGCCGCCTTGTCCGCTGCGGGTGTCGGTTCCGGCGAGCAGGATGTTCACCGCGCCCGACTCGGCGCCGACGCTGGGGGGCTGAGCGACGGACCTCCCCGACGCCGACACCAGGTGGATGGACGGCTTGAACGACGCCATGGTGTCCCCGACGGCGTAGGCGGTGACGGCTCCTGCCGACACGGCCACGACCGCCAATGCAGCCGCCACCAGTCGCGCGAGCGGACCGCGGGCGGTGCGCACCGGGAGCCGACCATGCCGGACCGAGTACGCCCGCGCGGAATGCCTCATGCGGATGACGTTATTGCGGCAAACTGCACGATCGCTTCCGAATGGATGAGGAGACTCAGAGCTGAACGGCGAAGCGCCGCCCGGCGTGAGCCGGACGGCGCTTCGAGGTGGAACCGGTCAGTCGTTCTGAGTGTCCTCGTCGACCCAGTCGAAGGTCTTGGTGACGGCCTTCTTCCAGAGACGAAGCTGACGCTCGCGCTCGGCCTCCTCCATCTTCGGCTCCCAGCGGCGGTCCTCCTGCCAGTTCTTGCGCAGGTCGTCCAGGTTCTCCCAGAACCCGGTCGCCAGGCCGGCGGCGTAGGCCGCGCCGAGGGCGGTGGTCTCGGCGACCACCGGACGAACGACCGGCACGCCGATGATGTCCGCCTGGAACTGCATGAGCAGGTTGTTGGCGATCATGCCGCCGTCGACCTTCAGCTCCGTCAGGTCCACGCCGGAGTCCGCGTTGACCGCGTCCAGCACCTCGCGGGTCTGGAAGGCCGTGGCCTCCAGCACCGCACGAGCGATGTGGCCCTTGTTGACGTAGCGGGTCAGGCCGACGAGCGCACCGCGTGCGTCCGCCCGCCAGTACGGCGCGAACAGGCCGGAGAACGCCGGCACGAAGTACGCGCCGCCGTTGTCGTCGACCGTCTTCGCGAGCTCCTCGATCTCCGGGGCGCTCGAGATGATGCCGAGGTTGTCGCGCAGCCACTGCACGAGCGAGCCGGTGACGGCGATCGAGCCCTCCAGGGCGTAGTGCGGCTTCTCGTCGCCCAGCTTGTAGCCGAGCGTCGTCAGCAGACCGTTCTTGGAGTGGACGATCTCCTCACCCGTGTTGAAGATGAGGAAGTTGCCGGTGCCGTAGGTGTTCTTGGACTCGCCCGGATCGAACGCCGCCTGGCCGACCGTCGCGGCCTGCTGGTCGCCGAGGATGCCCGCGACGGGCACCTCGCGCAGGAGGCTGGACGACTCGACCTGGCCGTAGACCTCGGAGGAGCTCTTGATCTCCGGGAGCATCGACTTCGGCACGCCGAACACCTCGAGGATGTCGTCGCGCCAGCTCAGCGTCTCCAGGTCCATGAACAGGGTGCGGGAGGCGTTGGTGACGTCGGTCGCGTGCACACCGCCGTCGGGGCCGCCGGTGAGGTTCCAGAGCACCCAGGTGTCGGTCGTGCCGAACAGCAGGTCGCCCGCCTCGGCGCGCTCACGGGCGCCTTCGACGTTCTCGAGGATCCAGACGATCTTCGTGCCGGAGAAGTAGGTCGCCAGCGGGAGGCCGACGATCTGCTTGAAGCGCTCCGTGCCGCCGTCCGCCGCGAGGCGGTCGACGATCGGCTGCGTCCGGGTGTCCTGCCAGACGATGGCGTTGTAGACCGGCTCGCCGGTGTTCTTGTCCCAGACCACCGCGGTCTCGCGCTGGTTGGTGATGCCCACCGCCGCGATGTCGTGGCGCGTCAGGTCGGCCTTGGAGAGCGCCTGTCCGATCACCTCGCGGGTGTTGTTCCAGATCTCGACCGGGTTGTGCTCGACCCAGCCTGCACGCGGGAAGATCTGCTCGTGCTCCAGCTGCCCGGTCGAGACGATCGATCCGGACTTGTCGAAGATGATCGCGCGGGTGCTGGTCGTGCCCTGGTCGATGGCGACGACGTAGTCGGCCATAGGTAACTCCTTTGTTCTTTGGGGGTGGAACGGGGCGGGGCCGGCGGGATGACTCCCGACCGGCCCCGTGTGTCACTTGATGAGCGGCAGCAGGATGAGTCCGAGCCAGCCGGCGAGCAGACCGCCGATGATCGGTCCGACCACCGGGACCCACGAGTACGACCAGTCGCTCGGTCCCTTGCCCTTGATCGGGAGGAAGGCGTGGGCGATGCGGGGGCCGAGGTCACGGGCCGGGTTGATGGCGTAGCCGGTCGGACCACCGAGGCTGGCACCGATGCCGACCACGAGGAGAGCGACGGGCAGCGCGCCGAGCGCGGCGAGGCCGGCGGCCTGGCCGGGCTGGTGCCCGAAGGCGATCACCACGAACACCAGCACGAAGGTGCCGATGATCTCGGTGACCAGGTTCCAGGCGTAGCTGCGGATGGCCGGGCCGGTCGAGAACACGCCGAGCTTGTTGGCGGGGTCCGGCTCCTCGTCGAAGTGCTGCTTGTAGGCCAGCCAGGTGAGGACGGCGCCGATGATGGCGCCGATCAGCTGAGCCAGGATGTACAGCAGCACCGTCGCGATGTTCACCGGCACCAGCGTGTGGGCCGCGGCCGAGCCGAACGTCTTCGCGCCGTTCGCCACGAGGCCGAGCGTCACCGCCGGGTTCAGGTGGGCACCGGAGTTGTACGCGACGATCACACCGGCGAAGACCGCGAGGCCCCAGCCGAAGTTCACCATCAGGAACCCGCCGTTGAAACCCTTGTTCCTGATGAGGGCGACGTTCGCCACGACACCGGTACCGAGGAGGAGCAGCATCGCTGTGCCGACCAGCTCGGACAGGAAATCTACACCGATATTGTCCACGTTGACCTTCCAGTTGTTCAGTTGACCCGCACCCTGTTGTGCGATCTGGTGTGGTTCTCGTCAGGGTGGGCACATGAACGCTATTGCGCTCATGCCCACCAGGACAAGAACCGTGTCATGCACGTTCGTGCATTTATCGAACAGCCGCGGCTTCGCTGCCGTCCCCCGACGTGAGCTGCACCCGGTGGGCGTCGGCGAGGTCCGCTACGAACGAATCTTCCTCCTCGGCACGCTGATTTGGCGACCATCCGAGCGCGTTTGCGACGATTTCGCCGATCTCGTGCACGAGGGCCGGCGTGATCGCGCCGGTGAAGGCGAGGCTGGTGCGGCGCAGGAAGATGTCGTCGAGGTGCACGACGTGCTCGTTGCGGACCAGGTGGTCGACCTCGGCGCGGGAGTAGGTCGGGGCGGCCGCGAGCGGTGCGTCCTCCCCGTCCCAGCCGGCGATCGCGTCGATGACGAAGCTCGCCTTCGTGCCGTAGCGGTGCAGCAGCGTGGCCGCGCGCTCGGCGCCGACATCGGCGCCGTACCGGGCGATCCAGTCGCGCTCGGCCTGCGGGGTGGTCGGGAAGCCGGCGCCGCCGCCGATCGGGAGACCCAGTGTCTGAACGGTCCGCTCGGCCTTCAGCGCGGCCAGCGTCTCGTTGGCGAGGTGCTCGCTGAGCGCGCGGAAGGTGGTCCACTTGCCGCCGACGAGGCTGAGCACCGTGGTGTCGCCCAGGCCCTGGATGGTGCCGGGGACGATGCGGTAGTCGCGGGAGACGAAGCCCGGCGCGGTGTCGTCGTGACGCGGCAGCGGGCGCACCCCGGAGAACGTGTAGACGATCTGCTCCCGGGTGATCGGGATCGTTGGGAAAACGTGCGCGACCAGTTCGATGAAGTAGTCGATCTCGTCCTCGGTGATCACCGCGCGCTCCGACATGTCGGCGTCGATGTCGGTGGTGCCCACCATGACGCGGCCCTTCAGCGGGTAGATGAGGACGATCCGGCCGTCGTTGTTCTCGAAGAACATCTCGCGGCCGCGGCAGGCTTCGAGCAGCTCGGGGTTGTCGAGCACGATGTGCGAGCCCTTGGTGCCGCCCATGAAGCGGGTGGCGTCGCCGAGGGCCTCGTTGGTGAGGTCGGTCCAGGGGCCGGAGGCGTTCACCACGACATCGGCCGTGATGGAGAACTCCTCGCCGGTCTCGCGGTCGCGCACCAGCACGCCGCCGTCGCGCGTCCCGACCGCCTCGACGTAGTTGACCGCGCGGGCGTGCGGGCCCGCGGCGAGGCCGTCGGCGAGCACGTCGAGCGCGAGGCGCTCCGGGTCGTGCACCGAGGCGTCGAAGTAGGTCGCCGTGTACTTGAGGCCCGGGTTGAGCTTCGGGAGGATCTCCAGCGACTTCTTGCGGCCGTGGAAGCTGTGCCGCGGCACCGAGCCGCCGTCGCGCGAGAAGGCGTCGTAGATCGTCAGGCCGGTCTTGATGAGGAACGCGCCACGCTCCTTCGGCTTGCCCTGCTTGTGGGTGAGGAACCGAAGCGGTGCGGCGAGGATGCCCGAGAAGGTCGAGTAGATCGGGATGGTCGTCTCGAGCGGCTTCACGTAGTGGGGCGCGATCTTCAGGAGGCCGTTGCGCTCGGTCACCGACTCCTTGACCAGACGGAACTCGCCGTTCTCGAGGTAGCGGATGCCGCCGTGGATCATGTGGCTGGACGCGGCGGAGGCCCCGGAGACGAAGTCGTTGCGCTCGACGAGCACGACGTCGACGCCCTGCAGGGCGAGGTCGCGGAAGGTGCCGAGACCGTTGATGCCGCCGCCGACGACGAGCACCTGTGCTCGGGGGCGTTCGCGGAGGCGCTGGACCTCGGTGCGGGTGGTCGACTTCGTCGTCACGATGTTCTCCTGTTGCTGTCTCATGCGGTGCTGTGCAGCTATAGTCTTGGTCTCGGTACAACAACGATCAAGCGCTATGCACATACGTGCACCCCTTGAGAGGAAGGCCAACCCGAATGCCCCAGCCCGACGCCGAGCACCTGCCCGACAAGGTCCGCGACGCCCTCAAGGCGGGCCACCTCTATTACATGCAGGACCTCACGATGGAGGCCATCGCGCACGAGATGCACACCTCCCGGTCGAGCGTCTCGCGTCTGCTCAGCTATGCGCGCTCGTCGGGGCTGGTCACCATCCAGATCGCCGAGCCGCACGAAGGTGCAAGCCGCATCCAGCAGACGATCCACGAGCATTACGGGGTCGCCGCGCACATCGTCCCGATGCCGAGCGCGATCAGCGACGTCGACCGCCTGGAGCGCGTGGCCATCTCGGCCGCCCGCATCCTCGACCGCTTCGTCGACTCGAACCAGACCGTCGGGATCGCCTGGGGCTCGACGATGAGCGCGCTCAGTCGTCACCTCATCCCGAAGGAGCTGCACAACGTCGAGTTCGTGCAGCTCAACGGCGCGGGCAACACCTACACGACCGGTGTGCTGTACGCCTCGGAGATCCTCCGCCGCTTCGGCGACACGTACTCCGGCACGATCCAGGAGTTCCCGGTGCCAGCGCTGTTCGACGACCCGCAGACGAAGACCGCCATGTGGCGCGAGCGGAGCACCCGGCGCATCCTCGACATCCAGGAGCGGATGGATGTGGCCCTCTTCGGCCTCGGCTCCCCCTTCTCCGAGGTGCGGTCGCACGTCTACGCCGGCGGCTACCTCGACCAGGCCGACTACGCGTCCCTCGACCAGTCCGGCGTGGTCGGCGACGTGGCCACCGTGTTCTTCCGCGAGGATGGCAGCCACCACGGCATCCCGCTGAACGAACGTGCGAGCGGCCCGGACATCGACCTCATCAAGCGGGTGCCGCGCCGGGTCTGCATCGTGTCCGGTCCGTCGAAGGTGCACAGCCTGCGCGGGGCGCTGGCCGCCGGGCTGATCACCGACCTCATCGTCGACGAGGGAACGGCCCGCGCGCTCGTGCAGCTGACCCAGACGAGCGCCCAGGCGGAGGCCGCGGCGGCGTGACGCGCGGTCGCACTGCCGCGGGAATAGACGGCGCGGGAACGCGTTGATCTAGACTCGACAACGAAATAACGTGCTCCGGGGTCGGTGAGAGTCCGAACCGGCGGTGACAGTCCGCGAGCGGTGCGCCCAGGCGCCCTGCTGAGCCGGTGGAATTCCGGCACCGACGGTAATGCGTGCAGGCGAGAGCCTGTCGCTCAGTCCGGATGGGAGGCAGCACGGTGGGCAGCCCGCGTGGGCTGGCGCCCGCGCGACCCCGGCGACACGTCTCGACGAGAGACAGGATGGCTACGGGATGACGTGGGAAGCCCCCATGCGCACGGCGGTCGAACTCGCCGCCAACGGTCCCGCGACGGGCGTGAACCCGCGGGTCGGGTGCCTCATCCTCGATGCGGAGGGGAACATCCTGGCCGAGGGCTGGCATCGCGGCGTCGGCACCCCGCACGCCGAGGTGGATGCGCTGAGCAAGCTCCCCGAGGGCGGCGCCCGCGGCGCGACCGCCGTCGTCACGCTGGAGCCCTGCAACCACTGGGGTCACACCGGCCCGTGCTCCGAGGCGCTGATCGAAGCCGGCGTCTCGCGCGTGGTCTACGGCACCGATGACCCCGGACACCACTCCGGCGGCGGCGCCGAGCGCCTGCTCGAAGCGGGCGTGGAGGTCACCGGCGGTGTGCTGCGGAACGAGATCGAGGACTTCCTCGGCGACTGGCTGACCGCCGCCCGGCTCGGTCGCCCGTACATCGTCCTGAAGTGGGCGAGCAGCCTGGACGGCCGTGCGGCCGCCACCGACGGCACCAGCAGGTGGATCACCGGAGCCGCCGCGCGCCAGCGCGTCCACGAGCAGCGCGAGGCGTCCGACGCCATCGTGGTCGGCACCGGCACGGTGCTCGCCGACGACCCGAGCCTGACCGCTCGCGGGGACGCCGGCGAGCTGATGGGCACGCAGCCGACGCCCGTCGTGATCGGCACCCGTGCCATCCCGAACGACGCCGCGGTGTTCCAGCACCCGAACCCCGTGATCTTCGAGGGCACGCACGACCTGGAGGAGGTCGTCGGCGACCTGCACCAGCGCGGGTTCCGGCGCATCTACGTCGAGGGCGGTCCGACGCTCGCCAGCGCGTTCGTGGCCGCCGGCCTGGTCGACGAGTACGCGATCTACCTCGCGCCCACCCTGCTCGGCGGTCCGCGTCTCGCCCTCGGCGACATCGGCGTCGAGACCATCGGCGAGCAGCGCCGGCTGCGCATCCTCGACGTGGAACGCCTCGGCGGCGACCTGCTCCTCCGCGCTGTGCCCGTGCCGCCCGGCGCGCCCCGCACCGCCGGCCATGAGCCCGTGGACGTCGCGGGCGCCGACATCTTCCCCACGACCCAGGAGGTCTGAACGCATGTTCACCGGAATCATCGAAGAACTGGGCGAGGTCACCGCCGTCGAGCGCGCCGCCGACGCGCTGCGCCTCACCGTGCGCGGCCCGCTCGCGGTCAGCGACGCCCGGCACGGCGACTCCATCTCGGTCAGCGGCGTCTGCCTGACGGTCATCGACAAGGACGCCGAGGGATTCACAGCAGATGTGATGGCCGAGACCCTCGCGATGAGCACCCTCGACGACGTCCAGCCCGGCCGCCGGGTCAACCTCGAGCGGGCAGCCCAGGTCGGCGACCGCCTCGGCGGCCACATCGTGCAGGGCCACATCGACGGCACCGCGACCGTGCTCTCCGTCACGGACGGGAGCGCGTGGCGCGTGGTCCGTCTCAGCCTCGACCCCGAGCACGCGCCGCTGGTCGCGCGCAAGGGCTCCATCGCCATCGACGGCGTCTCGCTCACGGTCAGCGCCGTGGGCGGCGGACGCGAGGACGGCTGGTTCGAGGTCTCGCTCATCCCCGAGACCCTCGCCGCCACCACGCTCGGCGACCGCGTGCCGGGCGACCGCGTCAACATCGAGACGGACATCCTCGCCCGTCACGTGGAGCGCATGCTCGCGCTCGAACCGGCACTGACCGAACGGAGTGCGTCATGAGTCTCGCCACCATCCCCGAAGCCCTCGCGGAGCTGCGCGCGGGCCGTCCGGTGATCGTCGTCGACAACGAGAGCCGCGAGAACGAGGGCGACGTCGTGCTCGCCGCCGAGCTCGCCAGCCAGGAGTGGATCGCCTGGACGGTCAAGAACTCGTCCGGCTTCATCTGCGCGCCGATGACCGACGAGATCGCCGACCGCCTGGAGCTGCCGGTCATGGTCGCCCACAACGAGGACGCCCGCGGCACGAACTACACCGTGAGCGTGGATGCGGCCGACCGCCTGTCGACCGGTATCAGCGCCGCCGACCGCGCGCACACGCTCCGGGTGCTCGCCGACCTGGACTCGACGCCGTCGAGCCTGCACCGGCCGGGCCACATCCTGCCGCTGCGCGCGGTGGAGGGCGGCGTGCGGGAGCGCGACGGCCACACCGAGGCCGCCGTCGACCTGCTGAAGCTCGCCGGGATGACGCCGGTCGGCGCCATCGCCGAGATCGTCGCCGACGACGGCGAGATGATGCGCCTGCCCGGCCTGATCGAGCTGGGCCAGCGGGAGGGCATCCTCGTCGTCACCATCGAGGCGCTGATCGACTACCTGCAGGAGTTCCACTGCGACCAGCCGCTGGAGACGGTGACGCCCATCCCGGAGACCTCGCGCGTGATCTTCGAGGTCGAGACGACCGTCCCGACCACGCACGGCCCCTTCAAGATGCGCGCCTACCGCGACCGGATGACCGGCGCCGACCACGTCGCCATCGTCGCGGGCACCCCTCGGCGCGACGGCACGCTGGTCCGCGTCCACTCGGAGTGCCTGACCGGCGAGGCGTTCGGCTCGCTCAAGTGCGAGTGCGGCCCGCAGCTCGACGCGGCGATGGACACCATCCAGCGCGAGGGCGGCGTCGTGGTCTACCTGCGCGGGCACGAGGGTCGCGGCATCGGGCTCATCAACAAGCTGCGCGCCTACAAGCTGCAGGAGGAGGGGCTGGACACGCTGGACGCGAACCTGGCTCTCGGCCTGCCGATCGACGCCCGCGACTACGGGGCGGCCACGGCCATCCTGCAGGACCTCGGCATCGAGTCGGTGCGCCTACTGACCAACAACCCGGAGAAGGTGCGCCAGCTCGAGGAGCACGGCATCGAGGTCGAGGAGCGCGTACCGCTCGTCGTCGGCGTCGGCGCCTTCAACGAGGGCTACCTGGAGACCAAGCGCGACCGCATGGGTCACGCGATCGGAGACATCGACCCGGTCGCCGGGCTGGACGAGACGGCCGCGGGCATCGCGGCGGAGAGGACAACACGATGAGCGGAGCGGGAGCCCCGAACGCGCAGGAGCAGATCGACGGCAGCGGCCTGAACGTCGTCGTCGTCGCGGGCAGCTGGCACGAGACGATCAGCGAGGCGCTGATCGCCGGCGCGCAGCGCACCCTG
>JAEWJG010000035.1 GCA_023386675.1 Actinomycetes bacterium | reverse complement strand
AAGCCGTAGTTGCCGGCGGGCCCGCCGGCGCGCTCTGCCAGGGCGGGGTGGGCGAGGAATCCGAGCAGGCCGAGGCGGTAGTCGACGGTCACGACGACCGCGCCCTTCGCTGCCAGCTTGGTGGCGTCGTAGTCGGCGCCCTCACCGATGGCGAAGCCGCCTCCATGGATGAAGACGATCACGGGCAACGGTTTGCTGTGGGCGCCTGCGGTGGCTGGGCTGGTCACGTTCAGGTACAGGCAGTCCTCGCTGCTGCCGTTGGGGCTCGGGGCGTTCTGCGGGCAGACCGGCGGGTAGACGGTCGCTTCGCGTGTGCCCGTCCAGTGGGCGGCGGGCTGCGGGCTTCGCCAGCGCAGGTCTCCCGTAGGCGGCGCCGCGTACGGGATGCCGCGGAATTCGTGAACGCTCCCGTTGTCGAGCCCGTGCACGCGGCCGGCGTCCGTCGTGACGGAGAGCGGCGCGGACGGGGTGGAGGCGGAGGCGGGGGACACGAACGCGACGGCGCTGAGCGTGGCAGCTGCCGCGGCGATCAGGGTCACGAGGAGCCGGCGAGCGGGACGGCTCGACGTCGCTCGGAGTTTCGTCATGGCGATGAGTTCCTTTCCTGTGGGGGTGTCAGACCGTTTTGAGCGGGCCGGCGAACGACTTCTTGAGGGTGGCGGGGCCGATGATCGGCAGGAGGCCGGCCAGCAGCTTCTGGCCGAACTTTGCGGGGCGGCGCGTGAGCTCCACGTCGACCTGGGTGCCCGCTCCGTTCGGCGCCAGCGTGAACAGCCAGCCCCCGCCGGGCCCGAACACCTTGGAGTCGTGCGTGGTGATGGCGACGGTTCCGCGGGCGCGGTCCCATTCGTAGCGGGCGCGCTCCCACGCCTGCGCCGTGCCTTCGGTGACCTCCGCCCAGCTGTCGCCGAGCGCATGGACCTGGAAGTGGTCGTCATCGATGCTCGACCAGGCGGCGGGCCGGGCGTCGGAGAAGTCCGTGAGGACGTCCATCACGGCGTCGCGGTCGAGGGTGGAGGTGAGGCTGAAGCGGGTGACGCTCATGGTCGGTCCTTTCATGACCTGGATGGAATAACCGGTTGGAATGGTTATGAGAGTGGCAGAGAAGCGCATAACCTGTCAAACGGGTTTTTCATCGATGACCAAACCTGTTAGACTGGTTACATGATCCACGCGTTCCCCTGCGGCACGCTGCCGCTCGACTTCGTCGGCACGCTCCGCGCTCGCCGCAATCCGAGCCCCACCGAGAAGCTCGACGATCCCGCCGCCCTGAGCGAGTGGTTCGTCGAGGCGGGGATGCTCGATGACGCTCCGCAGGCCGACGACGCGGCGCTCGCGCGAGCGGTCGAGGTTCGGGAGAGCATCTACTCGCTGGTGGATGCGACCATCCGCCATCAGCCGCTTCCCACTGAGGCGATCGCCCGGCTGAATGCGGTGTCGGCTTCGCTCCCCGTGCGGCTCGAGCTGCGCGACGGCACCCTCCGACGGAGCGGGACGGTGGACGAAGGGCTCGCGAGCCTCGCTCGCGAAGCCGTCGCGATCCTCGGGGGGGAAGAAGCCGCACTGCTGCGTGAGTGCGGACGGCCCGAGTGCACGCAGGTCTACCTCGACCGGTCGCGCGGCCATCGGCGCGAGTGGTGCTCGATGAAGACGTGCGGCAACCGTGTCAAGGCATCCGCCTTCCGCGAGCGGCAGCGCGCGGCGGCTGCGTGACCGGTCGATTGTGATCAGTCGGTGATGACGGCGGTCGCAGCCGTCGCGGGGGCTGGGTCGGCGCGGCGAGCCCCTCGCGTCGCGACGAGCATGACCACGCTGACGAGGATCGCGAGCGCATAGAACCCGTCCGCGACGCGGAAGACCGTCTCGAAGCCGGCGACCTGGCCGACGACACCTGGGTGGTGGCCGCTGACGGCGACGAAGACGCTGGCGAGGATCGCCAGGCCGACGGAGCCGCCCAGCTGGTGGGCCGTGTTCACCAGGCCCGAGCCGGCGCCGGCGTGCTCGTCCGGCACGTCGGCCATGCCGAGTTGGGTGAGGAGGATGATGGCGACGCCCTGGCCGATTCCGAGTACCAGCAGCGGCACGATAAGGGCGGCACTATGTCCGACCGTCCGCGCCGCGCCGACGCTCGCCGCAACCACGAACGCATCGTCGAGGCCGCAGCCGTCGTCTTCTCCGAAGCCGGAGCCTCAGCATCGTTCGAAGAGGTGGCTCGACGTGCTGGTGTCGGCAGCGCCACCCTGTACCGGCGCTTTCCCACCCGCGCCGCCCTCTTTGAGGCGGTCTACGCGGACCAGGTCGATCATCTGCCCGCAACCGTCCCGGACGACGCCGCCTCCGCGGGACAGGCACTCGAGGTGTGGCTGCGGCGGTTCGCGGACTTCATCATCGGCAAGCGCGCGTTCGCCGAGGAGATGGCGCACGATACGGAGCTCGTCTTCGCGGCCAGGCGCCGCATCTACGCCACGGCCGAACCGGTGGTCCAGCCGCGCAGGCCAGCGGCGAACTCCGCCTCGATGTCACCGCGGACGACATCCTGCGCATGCTGAGCGGCATCGGGCTCGCCGATTACCCGCACCGGGGACAGCTCGACCGCGTCATCGGGATCTGCCTGGAAGGACTCAGCGCTCCGAGCCGGCAGTAACAGCAATGCGAGGAACATCTCCTCGCATTTCCAGAATATATCATCTCACGGGGCTTGCCGCAAGAGCCCCCTCCCCGTGCAGAATGACAGGCCTCACTCCACCATCGTCCCCGGGAGGGACGGCCATCGCCCGGCGCCCTCGACGCGTCGTCCTGCTGCCGCACCCCCATCGCCGAGAGGAATCCTCATGCGTTCGCTGATCGTCTCCACCGCCGTCACCCTCGACGGCTTCGCCGCCGGACCGGGCGGCAACCCGCTCGCCCTCAACCTGGATGCCGCCTTCGACGCTCATAATCTCAGCCTGATGCGCGAGGCCGGCGCGATCCTGCTCGGTCGCACGTCGTTCGAACTGTTCAGCTCGTTCTGGCCGATGGTCGCCGACGCCCCGGAGGATCCGTCGAACCCGGCTCTGAGCGCGGTCAACCGCGAGTTCAGCCGCCGCTACCGCGACATCCGCAAGCTGGTGGTCAGCGACCGGTACGAGGTCCCCGGTGACCACCCGTGGCACGACACCACCACGGTCGTCCGCGGAGATGCCGTCCGTGAGCTCATCGAACAGGAGAAGGCGGCCGAGGGCGGCGCGATCGTCGTCTTCGCCAGCGGCACGCTGTGGAACGGGCTGCTGGCCGACGGCCTCGTCGACCGGCTCGACCTCATCGTGGGACCCGATGCGATCGGCGAGGGCGTCGCCGCGTTCAGGCAACCCGTACGCCTCGACCCCATCGAGACGCGCATTCTCGAACGCTCTCGCAACACGTTGCTGCGCTACGTGCCGGCTGACTGATCATGCACCGTGCAGCGACTCCGCAGCCATTCCGAATCGCCATCCCCGACGACCAGCTCCAGGACCTGCGCGGACGACTGGGACGCACACGGTACCCGGCGCCGACGCCCGTCGTCTCGCCGTGGGACGCCGGAGTGGACATCGCCTACCTGGCGACGATGCTCGACCGGTGGCGGACCGGCTTCGATTGGCGCGCGGCGGAGAGAAGCCTGAACGGCTTTCCGCAGTTCACGACCACGCTGAATGGGGAGCGCATCCACTTCGTCCGTTTGACAGCGAAGAGGACCGGTGGCTCGGCGGCGCCCATTCCCATCGTGCTCACCCACGGATGGCCGTACTCGTTCGTCGAGATGCTTCCCCTGGCTGAACGCCTGGCGGACCCCGCCGGATATGGAGCGCCGGCCGAGGACGCATTCGATGTCGTCGTCCCCTCCCTCCCCGGCTACGGGTTCTCGGATCCCATGGGTGATCCGTTCACCTCGCCGAATGTCGCCCGGCGGTGGCACGCGCTCATGACGGAGGTGCTGGGCTACCCGTCCTACGCCACCTACGGGGAGGACGTCGGCACCTGGGTCAGCGACCGGCTCGCGGCATCGTATCCGCAGGCGGTAATCGGGTTGTTCGCGACACACGCCGCCTTCCCTCCGGAAGAACGCCGAAATGACCTCACCCCGGGGGAGCAGGCCTTCATCGAATGGTTGGACCGCAAGTGGGAGCAGGGTCGAGGGTACAGCGCGCAGCAGTCGACCCGGCCCGACACCCTCGCCGTCGGGTTGACCGACTCACCAGCCGGCCTGGCCGCGTGGATGCTCGAGAAGTTCCGGGAGTGGAGCGGCGCCGGTGAGGTGTCCGATCACTGGAGCACCGACGAGCTGCTGACCACCATCTCCCTGTACTGGTTCACCGGAACGATCGGAACGTCGTTCCGCGCCTACTACGACGACCGGCAGGAGACTCCGATGCCCAGGATCCACATTCCCGTCGGGGTCTCGGTTCAGTGGGGTGAGCGCGGTTTCCCGCGCTCCTATGCGGAGCGCACCTACACCGACATCCGGTACTGGAACGACCTGCCCAGCGGTGG
>JAEWJG010000420.1 GCA_023386675.1 Actinomycetes bacterium | reverse complement strand
AACTCGTGCACCGGCTCGAGCTCGTACTCCGTCGGCTCGGCGTCGCCACGGCCGCGGAACGTCAGCGCCGTGCCATCGCTCGTCAGGCTCCCCGCTTCGCCCACCACCGAGAACTTCTCGGTGCCGTCCGCGGGCTGGTAAGCCCAGCTCGTGACGAGGCTTCCGATCACACCGTTGTCGAAGCGTACGAGGACCTGCGCGGAGTCCTCGCCCTCCATGAACGACAGCCGGTGCGTCGCGAGCATCGCCGTGACCTCGACCGGGGACCCGCCCGCCAGGTGCAGCAGCAGGTAGGTGGGGTGGTAGCCGGTGTCGATGAGCTCGCCGCCGCCGCTGGTGGACGCGTGGGCGCGCCATCCCATGTTCGACGGGTCGAAGTCGTTGAAGAAGCTGTCGGTGGTCCGGACCTCGTAGACGCGGCCGAGGGCGCCGGCGTCGATGAGCTCCTTCGCCTTCGCGACCGCGGGGAGGAACAGCTGGTTGTGCGCGCACATCAGCGTGACGCCGGCCTCGGCGACCGCGGCATCCACCTCGGCGGCCTCCTCGGGGGTCAGGCAGAGCGGCTTCTCGCACAGGATGTGCTTGCCGGCGCGGGCGGCGGCGACGATCGCATCCTTGTGCAGGTGGTGCGGGAGGCAGATGTCGACCGCGTCGATGTCCGCCTCGGCGAGCATGGTCGTGTAGTCGGCGTAGATCGCGGCGCCGGTGTCGGCGGCACGGCTCTCGGCGGACGCGCGGACGGGGTCGGCGACGGCGGCGAACGTGACCGTCTCGGGGTTGCGGAGGTAGCCGGCGACGTGGGCGCCGGCGATGCCGCCGGCTCCGATGAGACCGATGCGGACCGTGGTGCTGGGCATGGTGAACGTGCTCCTAGGAAGAGGGGTGAAGTGAAGGGGGAGGTCAGGCGACCGGTGCGGGCACGAGCTCGACGACGCGGCCGGATGCGGCCGACTCGTTCGAGGCGACCACGATGCGGGTCAGCTCGACGGCGTGGCGCAGATTGTCGTCGGCCGTGGTGCCGTCGTGGATGTGCTGCACCCACTGCGCGAAGGCACCGGGTCGCGACGAGGGAAGCGGCAGCTCCTGCCAGTCCTCGCCGAAGGCGCCGCCCTTGGCGAGCAGGCGCTCGCCGCCGAAGCCGAACATCAGGGTGGCCTGCGTCCCGCGCAGCTCGACGGTGAAGGCGCCCGGCGGGGTGACGACGCTCGCCTCGAAGACGCCGAGGCGCCCGCCGGGGAAGGCCGCCGTGACGACCGCGTTGTCCTCGACCGCGCGTCCCGTGACGCTGCCGTAGCTCGCCGAGATGCTCAGGGGCTCCGCCCGGTGGTAGAGCCGGGTCAGGTACGCGGGGTGGCAGCCGAGGTCGGTGAGCGCGCCGCCGATCGCGGCCTCCGGATCGGCGAACTGCTCGGGCAGCCAGCCGGCGACCCAGCCGTCGTGCGCCAGTCGCACGCGCGAGTAGGTGAGCTCGCCGAGCGTCCCTTCGTCGAGCACGCCCTCGATCGCGACGGTGTAGTCGTCGTACAGCCGCGGGAGCGAGACGACGAGCGCGACGCCGGCCTCACGCGCCAGGTCGACGAGTTCCTCCGCCTCGGCGACGGTGGGTGCCAGGACCTTCTCGGTGAAGACGTGCTTGCCCGCGGCGATGGCGCGTCCGATGACGTCACGGTGCTGGTCGGTCGCCGTGGTGATGGTCACGGCGTCGAGCTCTGGGCGCGCGAGCAGCTCGTCGAGGTCGGCGACGAACTCCACGCCGAACTCGTCGGCGGCCGCGCGGCCGCGGTCGGCGTCGTCGTCCCAGACGGCGACGAGGGTGGTGTCAGGGTGCTGCTGGACGTTGCGCGCGTAATCGCCCGCGTGGACGTGCCAGAAGCCGATCGCTGCGACAGCGAGTTGGTGGGACATGCCTTTCAAGGCCTCCTTGCCAGATGGATTCGATGCGCGCGAACCACGAAAGCGTACCTTCTGCTCCGGAGCAGTCGGAAGACCCCTTCGCGAATTTCTGGAATCGTTCCCAGATTCGGCATGATCGAGGGGTGAGCAACGCGACGATGCCTCTCGACGGCGACGACTGGACCATCCGGGAGGCGCTCGGCGACACCGCCGAGTGGTATCTCGGCGCGCCCCTGCCGGAGGCGGGCAACAACGTGGCCGAGGCATCCGCAGCGATCGCGGCGGCGCCGGGGTGGCTGCCGGCACGGGTGCCGGGGGCGGTCATCGACGACCTGCAACGGGCGGGGGAGGTGCCGGATCCCCGCGTGGGCCGCAACAGCCGCGCGAGCGAATGGGTCGCCGAGCGGTCGTGGGTGTACCGGCGGGCGGTCGACCTCGACGAATCCGCGGCGGAGGGCCCCGCGGTGCTGGAGCTCGACGGCGTCGACCCGGGCGCCGACGTGTACTGGGACGGCGAGCTGCTCGGCTCGGTCGAGGGGCTGTACCACCGAGGCCGGTTTGCGCTGGCGCCGGAGCAGCGTCGACCGGGCCGGCACAAGCTCGCGCTGCGCGTGCATCCCGCGCCCGTGTCCGAACCGCAGGTGGGCCGGACGGAGCGGGTGCGCGTCCACACGCCGCGGCTCGGGTACGGCTGGGACTTCTCGCCGCGGCTGCGGCACCAGGGGGTGTGGAAGGGCGTGCGGCTGCGGTTCGGTCGGGTGCTGCTGCGGGAGGTGGTGGTGCGTCCGCGCGTCGAGGCGCTGGGCGGCGTGGTCCGGGCCGAGTGGGAGGCGCCGCTCGGTGCCTGGCCGGACGCGACGGTCACGGTGACGGTCACGCGCGACGGACGGCCGCTCGCCGCCGTCACCGCTGGGGCGGGCGACGGAGCCGTCGAGGTCCGCATCCCGGATCCGGAGCTGTGGTGGCCGAACACGGTGGGCGATCAGCCGCTGTACGACGTGACGGTGGCGCTCGGCGAGACGGACGCGACCACCCGCACGGTCGGCTTCCGCACTGCCGAGCTGGTGCTGAATCCCGGCGCTCCGGACGGCGCCCTCTCGTACACCGCGGTCGTGAACGGCGAGCGGGTCGCGCTCGTGGGCTGGAACTGGACGCCCGCCGACACACTGTTCGGCTCCATCGACGAGGCGACGGTGGAGCACCTGCTCGGCCTGGCCGCCGCCTCCGGCGCCCGTCTGATGCGCGTCTGGGGCGGCGGGCTGATCGAGACCGAGCACTTCTACGCCACCTGCGATCGCCTCGGTCTGCTGGTGTGGCAGGAGTTCTCCCAGTCGAGCTCGGGCATGCAGAGCGCACCGAGCACCGACCCGGCCTTCGTCGCGCTGATGCGAGCGGAGGCGGAGGCGCTGATCCCGACGCGCGTGCACCATCCGTCGCTGCTGCTCTGGGGCGGCGGAAACGAGCTGGACGAGGGCGGCGTCCCGCTTTCCGACGACCGGTCGCCCGTGCTCGGCGCGCTGTCCGGTGCCGTCGCCCGCCTCGACCCCGGCCGCGGCTGGCTGCCGACGTCGCCGACCGGTCCGGAGTTCCACAACCGGCTGGACCGCATCCAGGCCGCTCCCGATGGCCAGCATGACGTGCACGGGCCGTGGGAGCATCAGGGGCTGGTCGGCCAGTACACGCTCGCCAACGCGGGAACGAGCCTGGCCCACACCGAGTTCGGCGTCGAGGGGATGACGAACCTGCGGTCTCTGGAGGCGCTCGTCCCCGAGGGCGACCGCTGGCCCGCCGACCGCACCAACCCCGTCTACCGGCACCTCGGCGAGTGGTGGAACAACGCCGACCAGGTCGTCGAGCTGTTCGGCGGGCGTCCTGACGCGCTCGAGACGCTGAAT
>JAEWJG010000229.1 GCA_023386675.1 Actinomycetes bacterium | reverse complement strand
GGAGGAACTGGTAGCGCTCGCCGTTGCGCTCGTACTCGATCTCGACGTTGCGCTCGAACGCCTCGGGCGTGCCGAAGACGTCGGCGATCACGGAGTGGTCGATGACCATCTCGGCGGGCGCGAGCGGGTTGATCTTCGACGGGTCGCCGCCGAGGTCGGCCATCGCCTCGCGCATGGTCGCGAGGTCGACCACGCAGGGGACGCCGGTGAAGTCCTGCATGATCACGCGCGCCGGCGTGAACTGGATCTCGGTGTTCGGCTCGGCCGCCGGATCCCAGGAGCCGAGGGCCCGGATGTGGTCGGCGGTGATGTTGGCGCCGTCCTCCGTGCGGAGCAGGTTCTCGAGGAGCACCTTGAGGCTGAAGGGCAGCCGCCGGTATCCCTCGACGGTGTCGATCTTGAAGATCGTGTAGTCACGCGATCCGACCGTCAAGGTCTCTTTCGCACCGAAGCTGTTCACTGCAGACACAATGCCCTCTCCTTCATCGGCAGGCGATGTTCACGCACGCCTCGTCCATCTTCGTCGTCCGTCGAAGCGCCTTTCCAGCAAGGTAAGCCTAATCCCACTCGCCTGAAAGTATCTTGACGTCGAGATAAAACTACCACGGTCAGAGCCGATCGAAGACCAGCGAGCGGCGCTTGGCGAACCGGTAGAACAGCTCGATGCCCGCCGCGCCCACGGCACCGACGGCGATCCCCCAGGCGAGGGCACCGTCGAGCCTCAGGTGCATCTCGAAGAAGTCGGACGTGAACGGGATGATGCAGACGAGCGCGAAGGCGACGGCGACCGCGGCGAGCAGCAGCCAGCGGATGCCGGTGAGCGGTCTCGTGAGCACGCACAGCATCCAGAGCGACACGCAGAACAGCGCGACGGTGGTGACGCTGCGCGCCTCGTGGAGCGGAACGCTCCGGTACAGCGGCGCGTACGCCACGATCGCCGTGACGCCCCCGATAAGGCCGGTCGGGATGGAGTACCGCAGCACGCGCCCGAGCACCCCCGGCGTGTAGATGCGCTTGTTCGGCGCGAGCGCGAGGAAGAAGGACGGGATGCCGATCGCCAGCGTCGACACCAGCGTCAGCTGCCGCGGGAGGAAGGGGAACGGCCACAGGATGGCCGCACTGACCAGCGCCAGCAGGATGCCGTACGTCGTCTTGGCCAGGAAGATGTTGCTGACCCGCTCGACGTTGGCGATGACCCGCCGGCCGGAGGCGAGCACGTCCGGCAGCCGGTCGAACCGGTCGTCGAGCAGCACGACGCGCGACGCGGCCTTCGTGGCGGCGGTGCCGCTGCCCATGGCGATGCCGAGGTCGGCGTCCTTGACCGCCATCGCGTCGTTGACGCCGTCGCCCGTCATCGCGACCGTGCGACCGCGGTCCCTGAGCAGGCGCACCGCGGCGCGCTTCTGATCCGGACTCACGCGGCCGAGCACGCTCGCGTGTTCGAGCGCATCGGCCAGCTCGTCGTCGGTCGTGAGCGCCGAGGCGTCGATCGCGTCGCCCTCCAGGTGCAGCTCCCGCGCGATGGCCTCGACGGTGACCGGATTGTCGCCCGACATGACGACGACGCGCACGGACTGCTCATGGAAGTAGCCGAGAGCGTCCTGCGCCTCCGGCCGCAGGTCCTCTGCGAGCAGAACGAGCAGCGCGGGTTCGACACGGGTGCCGCTCAGCGGCGTGTGCACCTCCGCCGGCAGCGGGTCGATCGCGCGCGCCAGCGCGAGCGTGCGCAGGCCGGTCGCGGCGAGTTCCGTCGCCCGCGCGAGCTCCTGGGGGTGCGCTTCGAGCACACGCTCCGGCGCGCCGAGCACCCACGACGACTCGCGGCCGCCGTCCACCGTCATCGCGAGCGCGCTGTACTTCGTGGCCGAGCTGAACGGGATGCGCCGCCCGACCGTGATCCGGTCGCTGCGGAATCGCGAGCCGAGGATCCCGGATGTCGCGTTCCCCGCCTCGTCCGACCCGAAGGCCGCGAGAGCCAGCTCGCCCTCCGCCACCACCTGCTCCCCCGCCAGCGCCTCGGTGCCGCGGAGCGTCAGCTCACCGGTCGTCAGCGTCCCGGTCTTGTCGAGGAACAGCACGTCCACGCGCGCCAGCACCTCCACCGCCGCGAGCTCCTGCACGAGCACCTTGCGGGCGGCGAGCTGGATGGCTGCCACGCCGAAGGCCAGGCTCGTGAGCAGCACCAGCCCCTCCGGGATGAGACCGACGACCGCCGCGACCGCGTCGAGCAGCGCGCGGCGCCACCGGCCGTCGACGAAGACCTCGGAGAACCCGCCGTACGCGAAGACGCGCCCCAGCAGGGTGATCAGGATGATCGGACCCAGGATCCAGGAGAGGTACACGAGGATGCGGTTGGTCGCGTCGCGCAGCTCGGACCGCACCTGGGTGTGCTTGCGGATCTGGCTCGTGAGCTTGCTGGCGTACGAGTCGGCGCCCACCGCCGAGACGGTGGCCAGCCCCGTCCCGGATGCGACATGGGACCCGGAGAGCAGCTCGGCTCCGGCATCCTTGAACATCGGATCGGACTCACCGGTCAGCATGGACTCGTCGAGCGACAGCCCCGTGCTCTCGACCACGATCGCGTCGGCCGGCACCTGATCCCCCGGCCGGAGGACGAGCAGGTCGTCGAGCACCACCTGGTCGAGGGCGACCGTCACCACCTCGCCGTCGCGGCGCACCCGGCTGTGCGGCGCGGCCAGCAGCGCTGCCCGGTCGAGCACACGCTTGGCGCGGTACTCCTGCACGATGCCGATCAACGCGTTGACGACGACGATGCCGAAGAAGAACCCGTCGCGCAGGTCGCCGAGCAGCACGACGGCGAGGAAGCAGGCGGTGAGGATGCCGTTGAACAGCGTGAAGACGTTCTCACGGAGGATGTCGCCGATCGACCGCGAGCCGGGCTGCTCCTGCGTGTTGACGCGCCCGTCGGCGACGCGCTCCTCCACCTGGGCGGAGGTCAGCCCGTCACGTGTTCGCGCCTCCAGCATCCCTCCCCCTCCTGCGCTCAGCTGCTTCTACTTGGTAGACGAGGTGGGACGCGCGGTCGCGACGGGTTTCTGCGGGAACTGCCCCTTCACGACGAACCAGGTGACGAGGAGCAGCGGGGCGTACAGCGGGACGCCCATCAGCAGCTTGGTGAGGGCCAGCGCGCTGGTCGCGGCGTCGGTGTGCGCCAGGTAGAGCGGCACCTGCACGACCAGCCGGGCGGCGAACAGCAGGAACCACAGGAAGGTCAGCGCCTGCATGACACGGTACTTCCGCTTGTCCTTACGCCACGCGAGGCCGTCGCCCATCAGATAGCCGGCGGCGAGTCCGATGATCGGCCAGCGCACCAGCATCGAGACGAGGATGCCCGCCGCGTAGGCGGCGTTGGTCCAGATCCCGAGGAGGAAGTTGTCCTCGCCCCGGCCGGTGATCAGCGCGAGGATGGCGGAGATGCCGACGCCGATGAGCCCGGCCAGCGCCTGCGTCACCGGCGTCTTGCCGACGATGCGGACGACCGTGAAGACGATCGCGACCGCCACCGAGCAGCCGATGGACAGCGGCACGTTCTGGGTGAAGGTGAAGAGGATGAGGAAGACCAGGCCGGGGAGGATGGTCTCGCACAGTCCGCGGATGCCGCCGAGCGCGCCCAGGAGCGCCGCGCCGGTCGAGGAGTCGTCCTCGGCGAGCTGGCCGAGGCCGGACCGGCGCGCGGCCGCCGCGATGCTCTCGCCGAGACCGGGCACGGCAACCGGCGCCTGGTCGCGATCGTCCGGGTGAGCGGTCGGGCGCTCGGGGCGCTCCTCGTCGGTCATGTCCACGCCTTAGAAAGAGGAGTAGTCGTTCTCGCTGCCGGTCGTCGGCGCGGCCGGCATCCGGAGCGGGATGAGGTCGCGCGGCGGCATCGGCACCGAGCCGCGCACCACGACGATGCTGCGGAAGAGGTCTTCGACGAGGGCCGCCGCCTCCGGCTGCACCGCCGCGTCCCCGGCGATCACACCGCGGAGGAACCAGCGCGGGCCGTCGACGCCGATGAAGCGCGCGACGCGCGTCTCCACCGCACCGCCCGCGGCGGCCGCCACGGGGATCTCGGCCACGAGCTCGGGCCCGAAGGCGCCGTCGCGCTCGGTGACCCGGCCGCCCTGGCGCTGGATCTGGTCGGTGATCTGCTCGCGGATCTCGTGCCACAGCCCGGTCGAACGCGGCGCGGCGAACGGCTGCACCTGGAGCGTGGAGCCGGCGTAGTCGAGCCCGACGGCGACGACGCGCTGCGTCTCCTCCTCGACCTCGAGGCGCAGGTGCAGGCCCTCGCGCGGCAGGATCTTCACGCCGCCGAGGTCGACGTACGGGCGGACCGGGTTGGCCTCGCTCTCGTCGAGCGGTCCCTCGGTCTCGCGATCCTCCGGGGCCGACTTCTCGAACTCCTCGGCGTCGCCCTGCTGCTCGAGGTCGGCGTCTCCGCCGGCCCCGCGAGGGGTGTCGCTGATGTCGCTCACGCGTGTTCTCCTGCCTCGGTGACGGTGTACCCGGACGAGCCGAAGCCCGCGGTGCCGCGGTGGCTGTCCGGGAGGGTGTCGACGGGGATGAACCGGGCGCGCGTGATCGGCATGACGATCAGCTGGGCGATCCGGTCGCCGACGGCGATATCGTACGGCATCGACCTGTCGGTATTGAGGAGGGTGACCTTGATCTCGCCGCGGTAGCCGGCATCGACGGTCCCCGGCGCGTTCACGATGGTGAGGCCGTGCCGCATGGCCAGGCCGCTGCGCGGGACGACGAACCCGGCATACCCGTCGGGCAGGGCGATCGACACCCCGGTCGGCATGGTGAACCGCTCCCCCGGCCCGAGCACGACGGCCTCGGCGGCGCTCAGGTCGGCGCCCGCATCCCCCGGGTGCGCGTAGGCGGGAGAGAAAGCGGCCACTACGGGTACGTCGACGGTATCGGTCACGTGTCAGAGGGTAGTGCAGAAGTCTGATCGAATAGAGGACATGGACCTGTACCGAGAGCGGCTCTGGGCGACCCCCTGGCTGTTCATCTCCACGCTGCTCGTCATCCCCGCGATCATGCTCGTCTTCGCACCGATCAACCTCGCGGTCGGGGTCGTGCTGGCGATCGTCGTGTACGTCGCCTTCGCGATCTTCCTGGTCGTGACGGCGCCGGTCATCCGGGTGACGGAAGATCAGCTGGCCGCCGGGAACGCGCGCATCCCGCTGACGCTGGTGGGCGATCCCATCGCCTTCCGCGGCGAGGACGCGACGCTGGAGCGCGGACGCCGCCTGGACGCCCGGGCCTGGCTGCTCATCCGCGGCTGGATCAAGCCGGTCGTGAAGGTGCCCGTGCTCGACCCGGACGACCCGGCGCCCTACTGGCTGCTCTCAACAAGAAACCCGGACCAGCTGGTCCGGGTTCTCGGTGAGGCTCGACGCGTGTCGTGACTTATGCTGCGCACTCCACGCAGATCGGCCCGAGCTTGGTCTCGTGGTCGATCTGCGAGCGGTGCTTCACCAGGAAGCAGTTCACACAGGTGAACTCGTCGGCCTGGGGAGGCAGCACCACGACGTCGAGGTCGAGGTCGGAGAGATCGGCACCGGGGAGCTCGTAGCCACCGGGGTTGTCGGCGTCTTCGACGTCCACGACGCCCGACATCTTGTCCGGAACACGCTCCTTGAGGGCCTCGATCGACTCGGAGTCGTCCTCGGTCTTCCGCGGTGCGTCGTAATCGGTTGCCATGCCCATCCACTTCTCGTCGTAACGGCCGATTCTCGCAATCGGCGGCCATAGTTTGCATCAAGAGCCACCGAATAGCAAAACCACGCAGGGGCCTTTCAGCAATTGCTCGGTGTGCAACTTCCGGCACGCCCGCGGTATTCCCCGGAATGCCTTCTTCCGCGTGTCATTCTGGGGCGGTACGTACGAGCTCGGAAGGCACTCACCATGCAGGATCTGAAGGTCATCGGGGTCGAGAACGGCGCACTCGTCGCCGTCGGCGACGACGGTGAGCGTTTCCGCATCGCCGTCGACGAGGCGTTGCAGTCGAAAGTGCGTCAGGTGCGTCAGGAGACGCCCGCCGACGCCCCCAAGCTGTCCCCGCGCGAGGTCCAGGCGCACATCCGCTCCGGCATGTCCGCCGAGGACGTCGCCGCGGTCACCGGTGCGCCGCTGGAGTACGTCCAGCGCTTCGAGGGGCCGATCATCGCGGAGCGCGAGCACATCGTGGCGAGCGCCCTCAGCGTCCCGGTCCACACGACCGACGCGGTCGACCCGCTCGGCGAGGGCGAGACCTTCGGCTCGGTCATCCGCGACCGCCTGGCCTCCCTCGGTGTGGCCGGCGAGCGCTGGGCGAGCTGGAAGGACAGCGAGACCGGCTGGATCGTGAAGCTCGAGTTCACCGCCGACACGATCGATCACGACGCACGCTGGTCGTACGACGCCCGCAAGCACGCGCTGGCCCCGCTCAACTCGGAGGCGACCACCCTGTCGCAGGCCGGCGAGCTGCGTGGCGGCGCGCTCATCCCGCGGCTGCGCGCCGTGCTGCCGAACGAGGGCGAGCCGGACACGTCCCGCTTCGACAGCGGCGCCTTCACCTTCCCGGCGCCCTCGGTCGACCTGCTCGGCCCCGAGATCACCCAGCCGATCGAGCCGCTGCCGCAGGGCCGCGTCCCTGGGGCGAACAACTCCATCCCGGTGTCGGCCATGAAGCGCGCCGACGACGGCACCCCGCGCGATCTGCACCAGACCGCCGACCTGCTGGAGGCGCTGCGGCGCCGCCGGGGCGAGCGCGAGGCCGCGAACTACGACGACCACGCGACGGCACCGGAGGCATCCCCGGCCGCACCCGTGTCGCCCGAGCAACCGCCGGCGGCCCCGTCGCCGTTCCGCCTGGTGCAGGAGTCGCTGCCCGTGGTGGAGCAGCCGCCGCTGCCGCTCGACGTGCCGCCGCCCGCGCCGAGCGCGACCTCGTCGTCCTCCTCGTCCTCCCTGAACGACTCGGGCCCTCAGCCGTCGGGGCGCAAGAAGGGCCGCGCGGCGATGCCCAGCTGGGACGAGATCGTCTTCGGCGCCCGCACGGACGACGACCTGGCGTAGCTACCCCGCCGCCCCGAACCGCAGCAGCGGTACGCGGGTCTCCTCCGGCGTGAGCGAGCCGTGCTGGCCGATCATGTTGCGGCCGGTGCGCTGCTGGTCGCGGCCGTCGTAGTACGCGATGCGCTTGCGGGCGGCGATCAGCACGTCCCCGATGCGCGGAGCGACCTCGTCGTCCACCGTCGGCCCGAACCAGCCGGCCTCGACGGCCTCCTCGCGTGTCGCCACCCATGAGCGGTCGCCCTCCGCGTCGCGCCAGCGCGCGGCGACCGCGGTGGCCGACGCGCCGGGCGCCGTGTAGAGGTGCAGGATGCGCGGCTCCCCCGCCACGTCGGCGACATCCTCCAGCAGCTCGGGTGCCGTGTCGTACAGGATGTGGCCGCTCTCCGGCACATCCACGACCCCATGGTCCGCGGTCAGCAGCGCGCCGCGCCCCGGGCCGAGGCGTCGGGCGAAGGACGCGACCAGCGCATCCAGGGTCTCCAGTGCGGCCGTCCAGTCGGAGGACTCCCAGCCGCGGGCGTGCGCCAGCGAGTCGAGTTCGGCGACGTACAGATAGGTGAGGCCCGGGCCGGAGGCGGCGACGATGGAGGCGGCGGTCTCGAAACGCTCGCTCAGCGACTGCACCCCGACGAACTCGGCGCCACGGAGTACCGCGGCAGTGAAGCCGGAGCCCTTGAACTTCGGCAGGCCGATCGCCCGCGCGCGCACGCCCTGCTCGGCCGCGCGCTCGAAGACGGTGCGCGACCGCTGCCAGCTGGCCGGATCCATCTGCGCGTCCCAACCGGAGAGCTGGTTGGTGAGGCGCCCGGCCGCATCCCGCACCCGGTAGCCGACCAGGCCGTGCTCGCCGGGAGCGGTGCCGGTGGTCAGCGTCGCGAGCGCGGCGGCCGTCGTCGTCGGGAAGCCGGCGTCGATGGTGGTCGTCTTGCCGAGCATCGGCGCGAGCGTCCGCGCATGACCGGAGCGCGCCCGCAATGCGGCCGCGCCGAGGCCGTCGACGACGATGACGACCACGTGCTCCAGCCGCGGCAGTCCCAGGTCGTTCGCCTGGCCGTCGAGCGCGGCCAGGGAACTCGGGAGAACCGTGGCGAGGCTCGCTCGGGTGGTGAACGCGGCCGGTAGCATGGGTGGCATCCGGCCCAGTCTGGCACAGGCCACACCGCACCGGATGAGCCGCCACCGCTCCACCCGAGCCCCTGCACAGAATGCACGAATGACACCAGCAGACGACCAGCCCGCCGCCGGAACGACGGAACGCATCGAAGACGTCGACGTCACGACCGAGATGCAGGGCTCCTTCCTCGAGTACGCCTACTCGGTGATCTACTCCCGCGCCCTCCCGGACGCCCGCGACGGCCTGAAGCCGGTGCAGCGCCGCATCCTCTACATGATGACCGAGATGGGCCTGCGGCCGGATCGCGGCCACGTGAAGTCGGCCCGCGTCACCGGCGAGGTGATGGGAAAGCTCCACCCGCACGGCGACAGCGCGATCTACGACGCGCTCGTGCGCATGGCGCAGGACTTCACCCTCCGCGTTCCGCTGGTCGACGGGCACGGCAACTTCGGCTCCCTGGACGACGGCCCCGCCGCCGCCCGGTACACGGAGGCGCGTCTCGCCGCCGCCGCCCTCGCGATGACGGAGGACCTCGACGAGGACGTCGTCGACTTCGTCCCCAACTACGACAACCAGCTCATGCAGCCGGATGTGCTGCCCGCCGCCTTCCCGAACCTCCTGGTCAACGGCGCGAGCGGCATCGCGGTCGGCATGGCCACCAACATGGCCCCGCACAACCTCATCGAGGTCGTCGGCGCCGCACGGCACCTGCTCGAGAACCCGGACGCGACCCTCGACGACCTGATGGCCTACGTTCCCGGCCCGGACCTCCCCTCCGGCGGCACGATCGCCGGGCTGGCCGGGGTGCGCGACGCGTACGCGACGGGACGCGGCAGCTTCCGGATGCGCGCCAAGGTGACCGTCGAGTCCATCACCGCGCGCAAGAGCGGCCTCGTCGTCACGGAGCTGCCCTACCTCGTCGGCCCCGAGAAGGTCATCGAGAAGATCAAGGACGGCGTCAACGCCAAGAAGCTCAACGGCATCTCCGACGTCACCGACCTGTCCGACCGGCAGAACGGCCTCCGCCTGGTGATCGGCCTCAAGACCGGGTTCAGCCCGGAGGCGGTGCTCGAGCAGCTGTACCGGTACACGCCGCTGGAGGAGGGCTTCGCGATCAACAACGTCGCGCTGGTCGCCGGCGGCCCGCAGACGCTCGGCCTGCGCGAGTTGCTGCAGGTCTACCTCGACCACCGCGTCAGCGTCGTCACCCGGCGGTCGCAGTTCCGCCTTGCGCGCCGAAAGGAACGCCTGCACCTGGTCGAGGGACTGCTCATCGCGATCCTCGACATCGACGAGGTCATCCAGGTCATCCGCACCTCCGACGACACGGAGGCGGCCCGCACGCGCCTGATGCAGGTGTTCGACCTCAGCACGCTGCAGGCCGACTACATCCTCGAGCTGCGCCTGCGCCGCCTGACCAAGTTCAGCCGCATCGAACTGGAGAACGAGCGGGACCAGCTGCGCGCGGAGATCGCGGAGCTGGAGGAGCTGCTCGCCTCGCGGCAGCGGATCGACGACATGGTCTCGGACGAGCTGGAGCGCGTCGCCGCCACGTTCGGCACCCCGCGCCGCACACTGCTGACGGAGGCGAAGCCGTCCATCGCGGGCGCCTCCCGCAGCAAGGCCGCGAACGTGCAGCTCGAAGTCGCCGACGTCCCGACGCGCGTCTACCTCTCGACGACGGGACGCATCCTGCGCGTGGACGCGGTGCCCGGGGCGGAGGGCGCCGAGGGCGGCCTCGACCGCATCCAGCCGCCCGCGCGCCGCAGCAAGCACGACGCGATCCTGTCGCAGCTCGACACGACCAGCCGGAGCGAGATCGCCGCCGTGACGAACCGTGGCCGGCTCATCCGCTTCTCCCCCGTCGACCTGCCCGGAGTGCCGGCCAACTCGATCCAGCTCGGCGCAGGAGTGAGGATCGGCGACTACCTGGCGCTCGCGGATAAGAAGGAGCGCATCCTCGCCCTCGCCTCGCTCACGGACACCGAGCGCACGATCGCGCTCGGCACGAAGCAGGGCGTGGTGAAGCGCGTGGCCGCCGGCGACTGGGCGAACAAGCCCGAGTTCGAGATCATCGCGCTGAAGGCCGGCGACGAGGTCGTGGGGGCTGCAACGGTGACGGATGCGGACGAGCTGGTGTTCGTGGCCAGCGACGCGCAGCTGCTCCGGTTCGCCGCCTCCACGGTCCGCCCGCAGGGGCGCGCGGCGGGCGGCATGGCCGGTATCAATCTCGGCGCGGACGCGCGGGCCATCTACTTCGGGGCTGTCGCGGCGGACGACGCGGCGGAGGCCGTCGTCGCGACGATCGCCGCGAGCGATGCCACCCTGCCGGGCGCCGACCCGGGCACGGCCAAGGTGAGCGACTACGCGGAGTTCCCGGCGAAGGGACGCGCGACCGGCGGTGTCCGGGCGCAGCGGTTCCTCAAGGGCGAGAGCGAGCTCGTGCTCGCCTGGGCCGGCCGCGCTCCGGCGCTGGCCGTCGCTCCGGACGGGGTCGCGCGAACGCTCCCCGAGGGCGGCTCGCGCCGCGATGCCTCCGGC
>JAEWJG010000396.1 GCA_023386675.1 Actinomycetes bacterium | reverse complement strand
GGGCAGATCGTCCTGCAGACCGCGCCCCACATCGGCAACACGGGCACCAACGACGAGGACATGGAGTCGCGCCAGATCTGGGTGGCCGGCTACGTCGTCCGCGAGCCCAGCCGCGTCGTCTCGAACTTCCGCGCCCAGCGCAGCCTCGACGACGATCTCGTCGCCCAGGGCGTCGTGGGGATCAGCGGCATCGACACGCGCGCCGTGACCCGTCACATCCGCTCGGCCGGGGCCATGCGCGCCGGTGTCTTCTCGGGCGACGACTTCGACCTCAGCGACAGCGAGCAGCTCGAGCTCGTGACGTCCGCCGCGTCGATGAAGGGCCGCAACCTGTCGGCCGAGGTGTCCACCGTCGAGCCGTACACGGTCCCTGCCGTCGGCGAGAAGGTGGGCTCGGTCGCCGTGCTCGACCTCGGCGTCAAGAAGTCGACCCTCGAGAACCTCGCCGGCCGCGGCCTCGACGTGCACGTGCTCCCGCAGCAGGTGAGCGCTCAGGATGTGCTCGGACTCGGCGTCTCCGCGCTGTTCTTCTCGAACGGTCCGGGCGACCCGAAGGCCTCCGACAAGCACGTCGCGCTGCTCCAGGAGACGCTGCGCGCCGGCCTGCCGTACTTCGGCATCTGCTTCGGCAACCAGCTGCTCGGCCGCGCGCTCGGGCTCGACACCTACAAGCTCCCGTTCGGTCACCGCGGGATCAACCAGCCGGTGCTCGACAAGCGCACCGGCCGCGTCGAGATCACCGCGCAGAACCACGGTTTCGCCGTCAAGGCGCCCATCGACGCCGAGTTCGACTCGCCCGCCGGCTTCGGCCGCGTCGAGGTCAGCCACTTCTCGCTCAACGACCAGGTCGTCGAGGGGCTGAACTGCCTCGACCTCAACGCGTTCAGCGTGCAGTACCACCCGGAGGCGGCGGCCGGCCCGCACGACGCCAACTACCTCTTCGACCGCTTCCTGGACATGATCCGCGAACAACACAGCAGGGCCCAGCACGACGACACCAAGCAGGAGAACAACTGATGCCCAAGCGCGACGACATCAACTCCGTCCTCGTCATCGGCTCCGGCCCGATCGTCATCGGCCAGGCCGTCGAGTTCGACTACTCCGGCACCCAGGCCTGCCGCGTGCTCAAGGCGGAGGGGGTGCGCGTCATCCTCGTCAACTCCAACCCGGCGACGATCATGACCGACCCCGACTTCGCCGACGCCACGTACGTCGAGCCGATCACCTGGCAGGTCATCGAGACGATCATCGCCAAGGAGAAGCCGGACGCCATCCTGCCGACCCTCGGCGGCCAGACCGCGCTCAACGCGGCCATGCAGCTGCACGAGCACGGCATCCTCGAGAAGTACGGCGTCGAGCTGATCGGCGCAAAGTTCGAGGCCATCCAGAAGGGCGAGGACCGCCAGATCTTCAAGGAGCTGGTCGTCGAGGCCGGCGCCGAGGTGGCACGGTCGCACATCGCCCACACGGTGGAGGAGGCGCTCGAGTTCGCCGAGGACCTCGGCTACCCGCTCGTCGTGCGCCCCTCGTTCACGATGGGCGGCCTGGGCTCCGGCTTCGCGTACACGCCCGAGCAGCTGCGCCGGATCGCCGGGGACGGCATCCACCAGAGCCCCACCAGCGAGGTGCTCCTGGAGGAGTCCATCCTCGGCTGGAAGGAGTACGAGCTCGAGCTCATGCGCGACACCGCCGCCAACACGGTCGTCGTCTGCTCCATCGAGAATGTCGACCCGGTCGGCGTGCACACCGGCGACTCGATCACCGTCGCGCCGGCGCTGACGCTGACCGACCGCGAGTACCAGAAGCTCCGCGACATCGGCATCGACATCATCCGCGCCGTCGGCGTCGACACCGGCGGCTGCAACATCCAGTTCGCGGTGAACCCGGAGAACGGCCGGATCATCGTCATCGAGATGAACCCGCGTGTCTCGCGGTCGTCGGCGCTGGCGTCGAAGGCGACCGGCTTCCCGATCGCGAAGATCGCGGCGAAGCTGGCCATCGGCTACCGCCTGGACGAGATCCCGAACGACATCACCAAGGTGACCCCGGCGAGCTTCGAGCCGACGCTCGACTACATCGTCGTGAAGGTTCCGCGGTTCGCGTTCGAGAAGTTCCCGGCCGCCGACCCGACGCTGACCACGACCATGAAGTCGGTCGGCGAGGCCATGGCGATCGGCCGCTCGTTCACGAGCGCGCTGCAGAAGGCGCTGCGGTCGCTCGAGAAGCGCGGGTCGTCGTTCCACTGGGGTGAGCAGACGCGGACGGTGGACGAGCTCCTCGCCTCGATCGCGACCCCGACCGACGGCCGCATCGTCGACGTGCAGCAGGCGCTCCGCCTGGGCGCCACGCCCGAGCAGGTCTTCGAGGCGACCAAGATCGACCCGTGGTTCATCGACCAGATCGTCCTGATCAACGAGGTCGCGGACCAGCTCCGGGATGCGCCGACCCTCGACACCGAGACGCTGCGCTACGCCAAGGACCACGGCTTCTCCGACGCCCAGATCGGCGAGCTGCGGGGCTTCGGCGAGGCCGACGTGCGCGAAGTGCGCCACATCCTCGGCGTGCGGCCGGTCTACAAGACGGTCGACACGTGCGCGGGCGAGTTCCCGGCCCTGACGCCGTACCACTACTCGAGCTACGACCTGGAGACCGAGGTGGAGCCGAGCGACAAGCGCAAGGTCGTCATCCTGGGTTCCGGGCCGAACCGCATCGGCCAGGGCGTCGAGTTCGACTACTCGTGCGTGCACGCCTCGTTCGCACTGCACGACGCCGGGTTCGAGACGATCATGATCAATTGCAACCCGGAGACGGTGTCCACCGACTACGACACCAGCGACCGGCTGTACTTCGAGCCGCTGACGCTCGAGGACGTGCTGGAGGTCATCCACGCGGAGTCGCAGTCCGGGGAGCTCGTCGGCGTGGTGGTGCAGCTCGGCGGCCAGACCGCGCTCGGGCTCGCGAAGGGCCTCGAGGCGGCGGGCGTGCCGATCCTAGGCACGACGCCGGAGGCGATCGACCTGGCGGAGGAGCGCGGCCTGTTCGCGGGCATCCTCGAGAACGCCGGCCTCGTCGCGCCGCGCAACAGCACCGCGGTCGACTACCCGTCGGCGGCGCACGCGGCCGAGCAGATCGGCTACCCGGTGCTGGTGCGCCCGAGCTATGTGCTCGGCGGCCGCGGCATGGAGATCGTCTACGACAACGCCTCCCTCGCCGACTACTTCGAGCGGGTCGCCGGCCAGGGCATCGTCGGCCCGTCGCACCCGCTGCTGGTCGACCGCTTCCTCGACGACGCGATCGAGATCGACGTGGACGCGCTCTACGACGGCGAGCGGCTGTACATCGGCGGCGTGATGGAGCACATCGAGGAGGCCGGCGTCCACTCCGGCGACTCGTCGTGCACCCTCCCGCCGATCACGCTCGGCCGCCGCGAGATCGACCGCGTGCGCGACGCGACGCTGAAGATCGCCGAGGGGATCGGCGTCCGCGGCCTGCTCAACGTGCAGTTCGCGATCGGCGCCGGCGTGCTCTACGTGCTGGAGGCGAACCCGCGCGCGTCCCGGACCGTGCCGTTCGTGTCCAAGGCGCTCGGCATCCCGCTGGCGAAGGCCGCCTCCCGGCTGATGGTCGGCGAGACGATCGAGAGCCTCGTCGCCGAGGGCCTGCTTCCCGCGGAGGACGGCTCGCTCATCCCGATGGACTCCCCGGTCGCCGTGAAGGAGGCCGTGCTGCCGTTCAAGCGGTTCCGCACCGCCGAGGGCACGGTCGTGGACTCGGTGCTCGGCCCGGAGATGCGCTCGACCGGCGAGGTCATGGGCATCGACAAGGACTTCCCGACCGCGTTCGCGAAGAGCCAGTCGGCCGCGTACGGCGGGATGCCGCTCACCGGCACCGTGTTCGTCTCGGTCTCCGACCGCGACAAGCGCGCCGTGGTGCTGCCGGTCCTGCGCCTGGCGCAGCTCGGCTTCGGGATCGTCGCGACGGAGGGCACCGCCGAGGTGCTCAACCGCAACGGCATCGCGGCCCGCGTCGTGCGCAAGCACAGCGAGGCGCAGGAGTCGGGCGGCGACTCTATCGTCGACATCATCAACCGGTCCGAGGTGGATGTCGTGATCAACACCCCGAGCGGGCGCTCGGCCCGCGCGGACGGTTACGAGATCCGCGCGGCGGCCGTGGCGGCGGACAAGCCGCTGTTCACGACGATCGCCGAGCTCAGCGCCGCGGTCGCGTCGCTGGACGCCATCCGCGAGGGCTTCGACGTGAAGTCGCTGCAGGAGTACGCCATGGAGAGGGCCGCCCGCGCATGACGTTCGGCGACCGGCTCGCGCAGGTCTTCGCCGAGCGCGGCCGGCTCTGCGTCGGCATCGACCCCCACGCCCACCTGCTGGACGCGTGGGGGCTGCCGGCGAGCGCGGACGGGTTGCGGTCGTTCGGGCTGACGGTCGTGGAGGCCGCCGCCGGTCGTGCCGGGATCGTCAAGCCGCAGGTCGCCTTCTTCGAGCGCTTCGGCTCCGCGGGGTACGCGGCGCTGGAGGAGGTGCTCGCCGCCGCGCGCGCGGCCGGGCTGCTGGTCATCGCCGACGCCAAGCGCGGCGACATCGGCACGAGCGTCACCGCGTACGCGGAGGCGTGGCTGACGCCGGGTTCGCCGCTGGAGGCCGACGCGCTGACCGTCGCCGCCTACATGGGCGTCGGCTCGCTGGCCGCGACGATGGCGCTGGGGGAGCGCACGGGCAAGGGCCTGTTCGTCCTCGCCGCCACCTCCAACCCGGAGGCCGCGGTCGTGCAGCAGGCGATCGTCGAGAGCGGACCCTGGACGGGGCGGTCCGTCGCCCGTGCGATCATCGAAGACGTGCATGCGTTCAACCAGGAGCAGCCGGGCCGGCGCCCGTACGGCACGGTCGGGCTCGTGCTCGGCGCGACCGTCGAGCTCGCCGACTACGGGATCGACGTCCAGACGGCGGGGGAGCGGACGCCCGCCCTCCCGGTCCTCGCGCCGGGCTTCGGGCACCAGGGCGCGCGGGTCGAGGACGCGCCGCGGCTGTTCGGGTCGCTCGCCGCCGGCGTGATCGTCAGCGAGTCCCGTGGGCTGCTGAACGCGGGCCCGCAGGGTCTGGCGGCGGCGATCGACCGACGCGCTGAGGAGGTGCGGGCCGCCCATGTCTGACGCCGCAGCATCCTCATCCGCCCAGACCGCTCCGGACCGCGGCGCCCGCCCGGCACCGCCCGAGGTCGACCGGCAGGCCGCGTCGCAGGCCGCCGTGGCCGCTCGACGTGCGCGAGCGGCCGTGAAGGCCTCCATCGCCTCGCGCGAGGTCGCGCCGCTGACCGTGCTCGACCACGCCACGGCCGACCCCGACGGCGTCGAGGGACGCCTGCGTGTGACCGAGTTCCTGCTCAGCGTGCCGGCGATCGGCCAGACCAAGATGCAGGAGGCCCTCGATCGCCTCCAGATCTCGCCCGCCAAGCGCCTCGGCGGCCTCGGGCGGCACCAGCGCCTGCGCCTCCGGCAGTTCCTGATCGAGCGCGAGAACCGCGTGCAGCGTCAGCGGAACCGACTCGTCGTGCTGGCGGGCCCGACCGCGGTCGGCAAGGGCACGGTGTCCACGTACATCCGCGAGAACTACCCGGATGTGCTGCTCTCCGTCTCCGCGACGACGCGGAAGCCGCGCCCCGGCGAGGTCGACGGCGTGAACTACTACTTCGTCGACGACGCCGAGTTCGACCGGATGATCGTCGAGGGCGAGCTGCTGGAGCACGCGACCGTGCACAACGCCTACCGCTACGGCACGCCGCGCGCCCCGATCGAGAAGGCGCTGGCCGCCGGGCGCAGCGTCCTGCTCGAGATCGACCTGCAGGGCGCACGCCAGGTGCGGGCTTCGATGCCGGAGGCGCGGCTGATCTTCCTGCTCCCGCCGACCTGGGAGGAGCTGGTCCGCCGCCTCATCGGCCGTGGCACCGAGGACGCCCCCGAGCAGCAGCGGCGGCTCGAGACGGCGAAGGTCGAGCTGGCCGCCCAGGACGAGTTCGACTACAAGGTCGTCAACCACGACGTCGCAGAGGCGGCGCGGGAGGTCGTAGACTTGATGAAGGTCCGCGCGGCGCCGTCGCGTCCGTGAGCCTCGTCTCCGCGCCCTCGCAGGCGCGCCCACCGTCCCCGGTCGCGTGACGCGGCCGTCGATCGGGCCACCGCGCCCGGTCGCCCAGAACAAGGAGCAGCCCGCAATGGCAACCAGCAACAACGGCATCATCGACCCGCCCATCGACGACCTCCTGTCGCGCGTCGAGTCGAAGTACGCGCTCGTGATCTTCGCCTCCAAGCGGGCCCGCCAGATCAACGACTACTACGCCGACCTGCACGAGGGCAGCCTGTTCGACAACGTCGGCCCCCTGGTCGACTCGTCGGTCGACGACAAGCCCCTGTCGGTGGCGCTGCACGAGATCAACGAGGACAAGCTGGTCGTCAAGCCCATCGCCGCCGCGGAGTAGTCCCGCATCCAGCGACCGCCGTACACAGCGCCAGTAACGCCCAGACCGTCGCAGCCGGGGAGGACCCCGGCCGAGGAGAGGTGCCGCCGTTGAGCCCACGATTGACCGTCGTCGTCGGAGTGACCGGCGGCATCGCCGCATACAAAGCCGTCGGAGTCATCCGCGCCCTGGTCCTCGAGGGGCACTCGGTGCACGTGGTCGCCACCGAGGCGGCGCTGCGGTTCGTGGGGCGTCCGACGCTCGAGGCGATCAGCCGCAATCCGGTCGCGACCGACCTCTACGAGGGTGTCGCCGAGGTGCGGCACGTGGCGATCGGGCAGTCGGCCGATCTGATCGTGATCGCGCCCGCGACTGCCAACACCATCGCGAAGCTCGCCGCCGGCATCGCCGACGACCTCCTCGGCAACACGGTCCTCGCCTCCACGGCACCGCTCGTGATCGCGCCGGCGATGCACACCGAGATGTGGCGCAACCCGGCGACCGTCGCGAACATCGCGACCCTCCGCGGTCGCGGCGTCACCATCGTCGGCCCTGCGAGCGGCCAGCTCACGGGCAACGACTCTGGCCCCGGCCGCTTGGAGGAGCCGGAGGTCATCGTCCGCGCGGCCCTGCGCGCCGCCGGTGCGACGCCGCGCGCGGTCGAACCGCCCGCCGCCATCGCCCTTCCCGCCTCCTCCACGGTCAACGACGTGGTCGTGCTGTCGGAGCGCCGCCGGGCCAACGAGGCGGCTCGCCTCCCACGTGGAGGGGTCGACCTCGCCGGGAAACGCGTCGTCGTCACCGCCGGAGGCACGCGCGAGCCGCTCGACCCGGTGCGGTTCCTCGGCAACCGGTCCAGTGGCCGCCAGGGTGTGGCGATCGCGAGCGCCGCACAGGCCCGCGGCGCCGAGGTCGTCCTGATCGCCGCGCACCTCGAGGTCGAGCCGCCGGAGGGCGTCGAGCTGATCGAGGTGCAGACCGCGCTGGAGCTGCAGGAGGCGGTCGAGGAGGCCGCCCGCGCCGCCGACATCGTCGTGATGACCGCGGCCGTCGCCGACTACCGTCCGGCCGAGACGCGGGACGCCAAGATCAAGAAGGCCGAGCAGGGAGACACGCTGACGCTCGAGCGGGGCGCCAACCCCGACATCCTCGCCGGGCTCGCGGCGAACCGCCGCGACGGCCAGGTCGTCGTCGGCTTCGCCGCCGAGACCGAGCCCGACCCGCAGGCGCTCATCGAGCTGGGCCGCACCAAGCTGGAGCACAAGGGGAGCGACTTCCTCGTCCTCAACCAGGTGGGCTGGACGCAGGGCTTCGCAACGGAGAGCAATGAGGTCGTGGTCCTGCGAAGGGGCGGCGATATAGTGATGGAGGCCTCGGGCAGCAAGCTGTCGGTGGCCGACCGTATCCTCGACGTCATCGCATAACAGGCGCGCTGGAGCTTGGGGAAGCGCGAAGCGGTTCCGCGACCCCAGCGCCGAGGGAGCCTGCGACCGAGGTAACATCCACCACCCAGGGAGAACCCATGGCAGATCTGCGTCTCTTCACGTCCGAGTCCGTCACCGAGGGCCACCCGGACAAGATCTGCGACCAGATCTCCGACAGCATCCTCGATGCGCTGCTCACCGTCGACCCGCACAGCCGGGCCGCGGTCGAGACCCTGGTCACCACCGGTCTCGTGCACGTCGCCGGAGAGGTGACGTCGAGCGGTTACGTCGAGATCCCCGCACTGGTGCGCAACAAGCTGGTCGAGATCGGCTACGACTCGTCCGACGTGAGCTTCGACGGCACCCAGTGCGGCGTGTCCGTGTCGATCGGCGCGCAGTCGCCCGACATCGCGCAGGGCGTCGACAACGCCCTCGAGACGCGGGCCGAGCAGAGCATCGACGACCTCGACCGCCAGGGCGCGGGCGACCAGGGCATCATGTTCGGCTACGCCACGACCGAGACCCCGCAGTACATGCCGCTGCCGATCTGGCTGGCGCATCGCCTCGCCGAGCGCCTCGCGAGCGTGCGCAAGGACGGAACCCTCGACTACCTCCGCCCGGACGGCAAGACGCAGGTGACCATCGGCTACGAGGGCGCAGTGCCGAAGTCGGTGCAGACCGTCGTGCTGTCGACGCAGCACGCGCCGCAGGTGTCGAACGAGCAGCTGCAGGCCGAGATCGTCGAGGAGGTGATCAACCCGGTCCTGCACGGCGCCGGGCTGGAGACCTCGCACATCCGGACGCTCATCAACCCGACCGGCCGCTTCGAGATCGGCGGCCCCAAGGGCGACGCCGGGCTCACCGGCCGCAAGATCATCGTCGACACCTACGGCGGCGCCTCCCGTCACGGCGGCGGCGCGTTCTCGGGCAAGGACCCGTCGAAGGTGGATCGCTCGGCCGCCTACGCCATGCGCTGGGTGGCGAAGAACGCCGTCGCCGCAGGATTCGCCGACCGGCTCGAGGTGCAGATCGCGTACGCGATCGGCAAGGCGGCCCCGGTCGGCCTGTACGTCGAGACGTTCGGCACGGCGAAGGTTCCGGAGGAGCGCATCATCCGCGCCATCCAGGACGTGTTCGACCTGCGTCCGGCCGCGATCATCCGCGACCTCGACCTGCTGCGCCCGATCTACGCGCAGACCGCGACCTACGGCCACTTCGGCCGTGAGCTGCCGGAGTTCACCTGGGAGCGCCTGGACCGCGTCGACGACCTGCGCTCGGCCGCGGGACTCTGAGCGTGGCGGCGGCCGCACGGGTCGCCCGGGTGGTCATCGACTCCCCGCTCCCGCAGCTCGACCACCTCTTCGACTACGCCATCCCGGAGGAGCTCGCCGACACGGCGGTCCCCGGCGTGCGCGTCCGCGTGCCGCTGCGCTCGGCCGGACGCGTGGCCGACGGCTATCTGGTGGAGGTGGGTGCGCCGGACGACGCGTTCGAGGGGACGCTGAGCCCGCTGGAGGCGGT
>JAEWJG010000387.1 GCA_023386675.1 Actinomycetes bacterium | reverse complement strand
TCACCGGAGGCGCCCGCGGCATCGGCGAGGGCATCGCCCGCGCGCTGGCAGCCCACGGCGCCGAGGTCGCCGTCACCTACCGCGCCTCGCGCGAGCGGGCCGACGCCCTCGTGGCCGACATCGTCGCAGCCGGCGGTCGCGCGGTCGCCGTTCACGCCGACGCCTCCGACGCCGACACCGCCCGGGCGGGGGTCCGGGACGCGGTCGACGCGCTCGGCGGGCTCGACATCCTCGTCAACAACGCCGGAGGGGGATGGTTCGAGCATTTCACCGAGACCCCCGACGAGCACATCGAGGCGACGATCGACCTCAACATCCGCGGGACGGTCTACGCCACGCAGGCCGCCATCCCGCTGCTGCCCGACGGCGGCCGCATCATCACGATCGGCAGCGTCAACGCCGAGCGCATCCCGTTCGCCGGGGGCGCGGTCTACGGGCTGACGAAGGCTGCGATGGTCGGCTTCACGAAGGGCCTCGCCCGCGACCTGGCCGGCCGCGGGATCACGGTCAACGTCATCCAGCCGGGCCCGATCGACACCGAGGGCAACCCGGCGTCGGGCGAGGCGGGGGACTACCTGGCCGGCTTCACCGCGTTCGGCCGGTTCGGGCACAGCTCCGACGTGGGCGAGCTGGTCTCGTGGATCGCGTCGGACGCCTCCGGCTACATGACCGGCTCCGCCGTCACGATCGACGGCGGCTGGACCGCCTGACCCCGGCTCCCCGGCCGGTTCGATCGGTTCTTGACGCACCTCCCGGCCGGGGAGTTAGATAGCGCCCGTCGGCGACCGTGGGGAGGTCGGGGGGATGGCGACAACAGATGTGAAGCAACCGCAGCAAGCGCCTGCGGCGAAGCTCTCGATGCTGACGATGACCGGCATGGTCGTCGGCTCGATGGTCGGTGCCGGTGTGTTCTCGCTGCCGCGCCGGTTCGCTCAGGAGACCGGCGTCGCGGGGTCGCTCATCGCCTGGTCCATCGCCGGGCTCGGGATGCTGATGCTCGCGTTCGTCTTCCAGCTGCTGGCCGTGCGCAAGCCGCACCTCGACGCCGGGGTGTACGCGTACGCGAAGGAGGGCTTCGGGCAGTACCTGGGGTTCTTCTCGGCGATCGGCTACTGGGCCAGCGCTGCCATGGGTCTCGTCTTCTACTGGGTCTTCATCATGTCGACCGTCGGCGCAGTGATCCCGGCGCTCGGCGACGGCGACAGTCTCGTCGCGATCGTCGTGTCGTCCGTCGGCCTGTGGGCGTTCTTCTTCCTCATCCGGCGCGGGATCCGCGAGGCCGCGGTCATCAACCGCATCGTCACCGTGGCGAAGATCGTGCCGATCGTGGTGTTCGTCCTCCTCGCACTGTTCGCGCTCAAGCCGCAGGTGTTCGCGGCCAACTGGGCGGGCGCGGATTATGCCGGCTCGCTGTTCGACCAGGTGACCGGGACGATGCTGGTCACCGTCTTCGTCTTCCTCGGCGTGGAGGGCGCGAGCGTCTACTCGCGGCACGCGAAGCGGCGGGCGGATGTCGGGCGGGCGACCATCCTCGGTTTCCTCAGCGTCTTCGCGATCTTCGCCTCGGTGACGATCGTGTCGTACGGGGTGCTGCCGATGGGCGAGATCGCGAAGCTGCGGCAGCCGTCGATGGGCGGCGTCCTCGCGGCGGCGGTCGGTCCATGGGGCGCGTGGTTCGTCAGCATCGGCCTCATCGTGTCGGTGCTCGGCGCCTACCTCGCCTGGTCGCTGATGGCGGCCGAGGTGCTCTTCGTCGCGGCGAAGGACCAGGACATGCCGCGGTTCCTGTCGCGCTCGAACGCTGCCGACGTCCCGGTGCCGGCCCTGCTGATGACCGCCCTGTTCGTGCAGGCGGTCCTCGTGATCACCTACTTCTCGCAGGACGCCTTCAACCTCGCCCTCGACCTGACCAGCGCACTCACTCTCATCCCGTTCTTCTTCGTCGCCGCGTACGCCCTGAAGCTCGTGCTCACGCGCGACACGTACCGCGAGCATCCGGGCGGCCGCGGACGCGACCTGACGGTGGCGATCCTCGCGACCGTCTACACGCTGTACCTGATCTTCGCGGCCGGGCTGAAGTTCGTCCTGGTGTCGTTCGTCATCTATGCGCCGGCGACCATCCTGTTCGCGATGGCCCGGCGCGAGCAGGGGCGGCGGGTCTTCTCAGGGCCCGAGGTCGTCATCCTGATCATCTCCCTCCTCGGTGCCGTGGCGGCCGTCCTCGCTCTCGCCTTCGGCTGGATCGTGCTGTGAGCGAGGGGCGGGAGGGGTCATGACGGACACGGCAGGCGCGCGGGGCTACGGCGTCCACTCGGAGGTCGGACGGTTGAGGAAGGTGCTGGTGTGCTCGCCCGGGCTCGCCCACCACCGGCTCACGCCGGGCAACGCCGACGAACTGCTCTTCGACGACGTGATGTGGGTGGACAACGCCATCCGCGACCACGCCGCCTTCGTCGCCGACCTGCGCGCCAACGACGTGGAGGTGGTGGAGCTCCACGAGCTGCTCGCCGAGACGGTCGCGGAACCCGAGGCGCGCGCCTGGCTGCTCGACCGCAAGATCGTCCCCGGCGAGGTCGGTCTCGGGCTGGTGGAGGGGACGCGTGCGTATCTGGAATCGCTCGCACCGTCCGAGCTCGCCCGCTACCTGATCGGCGGCCTCGCGACCTCCGACCTGCCCGACGACTACCGGACCGGCTACGTCGCGCTGGCCCGCGAATCCACCGGGGTGCGCGAGTACCTGATGCCGCCGCTGCCGAACACGCTCTACACGCGCGACACCACCTGCTGGATCTACGGCGGCGTCACGCTGAACCCGCTGTTCTGGCCCGCGCGGCACGACGAGACGCTGCTCATGAAAGCGATCTACGGCTTCCACCCGGACTTCCGCGACGCGACGGTGTGGTGGGGCGACCCGGGGGCGGACTGGGGCCAGGCGACGCTGGAGGGCGGCGACGTCATGCCGGTCGGCAACGGCGTCGTGCTGATCGGCATGAGCGAGCGCACCTCCCGCCACGCGATCACCCAGGTGGCCGCCGCGCTCTTCGAGCAGGGCGCCGCCTCCCGAGTGATCGTCGCGGGGATGCCGAAGCTGCGCTCGGCGATGCACCTCGACACCGTGTTCACCTTCGCCGACCGGGATGTGGTGACGCTCTACCCGAGAATCATGGACGACGTGCACACCTTCACCCTGCTGCCCGACGACGCGCCTCCCGGGGTGCGGGTGGTGGACGAGGGCTCGCGCGCGTTCGTGGACGTGGTGGCGTCGGCGCTGGGCCTGCCCGGGCTGCGCGTGATCGAGACGGCCGGCGACAACTACGAGTCGGAGCGGCAGCAGTGGGACAGCGGCAACAACGCGGTCGCCCTGCGCCCGGGCGTGGTCTACGCCTACGACCGCAACACGTCGACGAACGAGCTGCTGCGCAAGGCCGGCATCGAGGTCATCCCGATCGTCGGCGCGGAGCTGGGGCGGGGTCGCGGCGGCGGGCACTGCATGACCTGCCCGATCGTGCGGGATGCGGTGGAGTTCTAGATCCTGAACGTTCCTTCAGTAGCCGATGTGTCGACGGTTGGCTAGTTTTCAATCACGCTCGCCATTCGGGGGAGTGGTTCGAGCTCTCGGAGAAGAATGCCCGCGACCCCCCGGCCGAAGATCATCACGACCCTCGCCTCCCTGACCGCCATCCTCTCCGTCGCGGCTCTCACGGGCTTCGCGTCTCCTCCGTCCGCCCAAGCCGCGCCGGCGCCTCAGCCGACGAACGCTGCGGCGGTGCGACAGGTGCCGCTCCCGCAGCCCGCCGCAGCGGGCAGGCTGATCGCCGATTCCGCCGGGAACGTCTGGGGCGTGGCGGGCAGGGGGCTGATCGAGATCCATCCGGACGGCACGACCGCGTACCTCCCGGCGACGAATGGGCGCGTGATGCTCGACGCAGTAGCCGCACCGGATGGCGACATCTGGTACGGGTCGGAGACGTCGGACGGCACCACGTTCGTGAGCCGACTGACGCCCGGCGGTGCGCTCACCGACTACCCCGACGGCCTGAGTGGAACGCTGATCGTCGGTCCCGGCGGAACTATCTGGCAGCTCGGCTCATCCTCGGACGTCGCCAGAATCGGCAGCGACGGGACGGTGGCGCGCTTCACCACTTCCGCCCCGGTCACCGAACACGCGTTCAGTGCCGACGGGACACTGTGGTACGGCGCGGGAGCGACGATCGGCTGGATCCCGCCGACTCCGGCGACCGCTCCCGGTACTGTCGCGCTCCCCGTCTGGGAACCGGTCGGGTCGAGCATGATCGCCGTCGGCGACGGCTCAGTCTGGTTCGCGGAGGCGGGGCGCATCGCCACTATCGGGTCCGCGCACACAGTCACGTCCTATCCCCTCCCGGACAACGAGACGCCATCCGATCTCACCCAGCTGCCAGACGGGAGCGTGTGGTTCACCGCGAGCGCCCAGGGTGCCTACGTGCCCTATGTCGCGAAGATCTCGGCAGGGACCGTGACGCGCTTCGATACCGGTGCGACTGCGCAGACGACCTTCGGCAACATGGTCCTCGGCGCGGATGGCGACCTCTGGTTGTCGGCGCAGACGCCGGACCCGAACCAGGGGCTGCAGTATCTGGACCAGGTGCTCCGGATGGCATCGGACGGCACGGTCGCGAAGTTCCTCACCGAGCAGCTGACCGACCGGATAACCCTGACCGTCGGTCCGGATGGGACCCTCTGGTACCAGACGCAGTACGACGGGGGACTCGGTGCCCCGGACGATATGCGATCCCGGTACACGGCAACGGTCGATCCGGACGGGACGCTCCACAACCTTCAACTGACCGGCTGGACCGCTCACGGGTTCGCGTTCGATTCTTCCGGGCACGCCTGGACGCTCGACGTCAGCGCCGGTGTGGCCTGGGAGATCTGGCCGACGGCGACCGATCGCGTGTCGTCGTCCGATCGCTTCGCCACCTCCGTCGCGATCGCGCAGGCGAACTACCCGACGACCGCGCCCATCGTCTTCATCGCGTCGGGCACCAACTACCCGGACGCGCTGTCGGCCGGCCCCGCGGCGGCGGTGTCCGGAGGCCCGCTCCTCCTGACCGCGCCCGGCTACGTCCCGCAAGAGGTCGCCGACGAGGTGACCAGCCTGGCGCCGGCGAAGATCGTCGTCGTCGGCGGTCCGAGTGCGGTGTCGGATGCTGTGGTGAGCCGCCTGGGCCAGATCGCACCGACGACCCGCGTCTTCGGCTTCGACCGGTACGACACGTCGCGGACGATCGTGAAGGACTTCTTCCCGGGCGGGGCGGCGTCGGTTTACGTGGCGACGGCATCCAATTTCCCCGACGCTCTCGCAGCTGGAGCGGCCGCGGGATCGCAGGGTTTCCCACTGCTTCTCGTCAACGGTGCCGCCTCGACGGTCGACGACCCGACCGACTCGCTCATCCGGTTCCTGAAGCCCACGCGGATTCTCATCGCCGGGGGACCGAACGTCGTCTCGCCGAGTCTCGCGACGCAGCTGAGCTCGTACACCGTGACAACGCGACTCGCGGGAGCAGACCGCTTCGAGACGGCGGCCGCCATCGACGAGTTCGCCTACCCGACGGGGTCGCCGATCAAGGATGCGATGATCGCGACCGGCCTCAACTTCCCGGACGCGCTCGCCGCGTCGGCGTGGGCGGCGTCGAGCCGGTCGCCGCTCTTCGTCGCGCTTCCCGGCTGCGTTCCGGCACGCACGCTCGGCGACATCATCGATCGGAAGTCCCCGCGCGTCACCGTGATCGGCGGCACTGGCGTGCTCACTCCGGCGGTCGACAAC
>JAEWJG010000385.1 GCA_023386675.1 Actinomycetes bacterium | reverse complement strand
CGCCCGTGGTGCCCGTGGTGCCCGTGCCGGGGATGCTGCTCTCTGCGGCACGTCGCCCTGAAGCGGGCGCGGCGGCGATCCTCGGACCTGCGGCGACAGGGGCGGCAGGGGCGGCAGCGGGCTCGGGGCCGGGCGTCGACGCCTCGGCGGCTTCGACGGGCGTGAAGGCCACGGTCGCCGGCCCGGTGGTCTCGGCCGAGGACAGCTGCGGACCCTCGAGATCGGCGGCGGGCTCTGAATCCGGCTCCCACGCCGGTGCTGCTGCGGCCGAATACGCAGTGGTCGGAGGGAACTGCGGCTCCCGCGCGGACTCTTTCTCGGCCGCCCCCGCGGACTCGTCCGCGGCCGGATAGGCGGTGGTCGGCAGGAACTCCGGCTCCGGCGCGGGCACGGGCTCGGGCTCCTCGGGCTCGAGCTCGGCGCCCTCGTCGTGCGGCTCCCCCACCACCTCGCCGAACAGCGCCGCGAGACCGTCGGTCTGCGCCGAGTCGGCTTCGTCTTCTGCGTCCTGCGACGGCACAGCCGGCTGCACCGGAAGCGGCTCCGAGGCCACACCAATGCTCTCCGCGTCGATCGGACTGGTCGCCGGCGACGGAACGCCACCGAGCGCCAGCTCAGCCTCCGCGGCCGGGATCCCAGGCTCCGACGGCAGCACGGGCGGCACCGAGGGCTCGGCCACCACCGACGTCGCGCCATCGAAGGGCGCTCCGGCAGCATCCACCGCCGCATCCCCAGCGGGAGCAGCCGGGATCCCAGGCTCCGAAGGCAGCACGGGCGGCACCGAGGGCGCAGCCACCACGGGAGTCGCGCCATCGCGAGGCGCCGCAGGAGCATCCACTGCCGAATCGGGAATGGAAGCGGCCGGGATCCCCGGCTCCGACGGCAGCACGGGCGTCGCTGCGGGCTCTGCGACCACCGGAGTCGCGCCATCGAGGGGCGCTCCGGCAGCATTCACCGCCGCGTCCCCAGTGGGAGCAGCCGGGATCCCAGGCTCCGACGGCAGCACGGGCGGCACCGAGGGCTCACCCACCGCCGGGGTCGCGCCATCGACGGGCACTCCGGCAGCATCCACCGCCGCATCCCCAGCGCGAGCGGCCGGGACCCCTGGCTCCGAAGGCAGCACGGGCGGCGCAGCGGGCGCAGCCACTACGGGAGTCGCGCCATCGCGAGGCGCCGCAGGAGCATCCACTGCCGGATCCGGAGCGGGGGCGGACTGGTCCACCGCCGAATCGGTCGCGGGCTCGGACCGCGGCCTGAGGAGCGACGGGTCGATCGGGATGACGCTGGTCGTGTCGCCGATCACAGACCGTCCGGACGGCTTCTCCGTCTCCGCACCGCCGAAGCCGAGGAGCGCCGCGAGTCCGTGGCTGTCCCCTTCCTCTGCAGGAGGCGCGGGCGGAGGGTCGAAGATGGTGCGCGGCCGTTCCGGTTCGGCGGGCGTTGTGGGCTGAGCGGGCTCGATCACCCAGGACCGCGCGGCGACGGGAATCTCCCCGGTCGGCTCGACCGACGGGAGCGCGTCGGTCGCGACCGGCGGTTCGACGCCCGGGAGCGACGCATCGACGGGAGGCGGCTCGACAGGGTCCGCCAGCGGCGACCGGTACACCGGCGGAATCAACGACGGCGCAGCCGGCTGAGGTCCTGTGCGCGCATCGCGCTGCGACGACTCGTCCGGTGTCCCCGGCGACGCCTGCTCGGAGCGCGCATCGCGCCGAGACGGCTCGCTCGGCCCCACGGGCGACGCCTGCTCGGAGCGCGCATCGTGCCGAGACGGCTCGCTCGGCGCCACGGGCGACGCGGGCGATCCCTCCTCAGCACTCGTGTCGCGCGCAGACGGCTCGCTCGGCGACGCGGCCGACGGGGGTGCGGGAACGGAAGTCGCGAGTACCGCTGCGGCCGGCGGAGCAGCCTCAGCAGCCGGCTCCCGCGGCGCGGCCGGAGTCGGCGTCACCGGCAGCGCCGCGGTCGGCGTCTCGCCGTCCGGGCGTTCCGCCTCGACGACAGGATCCGGTGCCGTCCCCGGGGTCAGGTTCCACGAGAACGCCACGGGGAACTCCGACGTCGGCGGCTCCTCCGCGGCCGGCTCCTCCGCGACCGACCCCAGCAGGTCCTCGAAGCGCGTGTGTTGGGCGGGCGGTTCCGCCAACGGCGCGTCCGCACTGCGATCCGGCCCAGCCGCGGACTCCGGCTTGGCGGCGTCCGGCTGGACGGCGCCCGGCTGGGCGGCGTCCGGCTCAGCCCCCGCAGGCGCTTCCGCATCCTCGCGCGCCCGCTCGACGTGCCGGCCGCCGGTCAGCTGCTGAAGCAGCCACTCCGAGCTCCCGAACTCCGGCTCCGACGCGTCCGACTCCGCCTCGCCGGCCTCCGGGCGCTCCTCACCCCCAGCGCCCCGCCCGCGCTCGTCGGACATCAGGCCAGCCCCAGGTCCTTCAGGCCGATGGCGGCGAAGTACGGGTAGCCCGCACCCTCGATGACCTCGCGTGCACCGGTGTCGCGGTCGACGACGACGGCGACGGCGGCGATCTCGGCGCCGACCTTCTTGAGTGCCTCGATCGCCTTGAGCGGGGAGCCGCCGGTGGTGGAGGTGTCCTCCAGCACGATCACGCGCTTGCCCGCCAGCTCCGGCCCTTCGACCTGCTTGCCGCGGCCGTGGTCCTTGGGCTCCTTGCGCACGACGAACGCGTCGTACGCGAGGCCCTGCGCGGCGCCCTGGTGCAGGATGGCCGCGGCCACCGGGTCGGCCCCCATCGTCATTCCGCCGACGGCGACCACGTCGGGGACCTCGCGGATGAGGTCGATCATGACCTGCCCGATGAGCGGCGCGACGCGGTGGTCGAGGCTCACCTTGCGCAGGTCGACGTAGTAACTCGCCTTCTTGCCGCTGGTGAGCGTGAAGTCGCCGTGGAAGACGGCCTCGGCCGAGATGTAGTCGATGAGCTGCTGTCGTGCGTCGGTCACATCCCCGATTCTAGAGGGGAACGCCCCTCTCTCCCCGGTTGTCCACAGGCCGTCGGGGGCTGCCGATACGATCGGGACATGCGCGTCGCCACCTGGAATGTGAACTCCATCCGCACTCGCGTGGCCCGGGTGGTCGACTGGATGGTCCGCGAGGACGTCGACGTGCTGGCCATGCAGGAGATCAAGTGCAAGCCCGAGCAGTTCCCGTACGCGGCGTTCGAGGACGCCGGCTATGAGGTCGTCCTGCACGGGCTCAACCAGTGGAACGGCGTCGCGATCGCCAGCCGCCTCCCGCTCGTGGACGTCGAGATCGGCTTCCCGGACATGCCCGGCTTCCTCAAGGACCACGATGGCCCCGACCTTCCGAAGGAGGCCAGGGCCATCGGCGCGACCGTGGACGGCGTCCGGCTGTGGAGCCTGTACGTGCCGAACGGCCGCTCGCTCAATGACCCCCACTACGTCTACAAGCTCGACTGGCTGGCCGCCCTCGCCGCCGACACGCAGCGCTGGCTGACCGACGACCCGCAGCTCCAGCTGGCGCTGATGGGCGACTGGAACGTTGCCCCGCTCGACTCCGACGTCGGCGACCCGAGTCTGGTGCCGGGCCTCTCCACCCACATCTCGCCGCCGGAGCGCACGGCGTTCGCCGCGTTCGAGAAGGCCGGGCTCAGCGATGTGGTGCGGCCGATCGTCCCCGACGGCTACACGTACTGGGACTACAAGCAGCTCCGCTTCCCACGCAATGAAGGTCTCCGTATCGACTTCATCCTGGGCTCGCGGGCGTTCGCCGACCGGGTCGTGGGCGCGAGCATCCACCGCAACGAGCGCAAGGGCGACGCTCCCAGCGATCACGTGCCGGTGCTCGTCGAGCTCGCCGCGCCTCCCGTGGACGAAGACGACGACGACCGCCCGATGATCTTCGGCTGATGACCGCATACCCGCCCGCCGCCTACCCGCCGCCGACAGGTCGCATGGGGCGGCCGGTGGTCGTGTGGGACCTGGTCACCACGATCGTGCTCCTGGTGCTCGCCGTCATCATCGCGGCCGTGCTCACCTTCTCGGCGTTCTTCCTCGTCTTCGCGAGCGACCCGTGCGGTGCCTCCACGGCCTGCGATACGGGTCGGATGGGCGCGGGATTCTTCCTCGCGCTGCTGGGCCCCGGCGCGGTCACCCTCGTGACGGTCATCGTCGCCGTGGTGCTGCTCGTCGTCCGCCGGAGGGCCTTCTGGGTGCCGATCGTGGGCATCCTGCTCTCCGCCGGCGTCTGGGTGGGCGGCGCCGTTCTCGTCGTGTCCGGTGTGCTCGGCGCGACGTTCTGACCGCCGGGCACGCCGCACGCCCGCTCAACTGCCGCTGATGCCCTCCGTCACCTGGACCGGGCTGTCGAACTGCTTGTCCGGGAGGCCTTCGAGCGCGTCGATGACCTCCTTGGGGGCGCCGTGGCCCTGCGCGGTCCCGACGAGGTCCGCTTTGCCCGCCGGGTAGTCGACCCCGTTCAGGTACTTCTGCACGTCGATCTGGATGGGCCGGTCGGCCATGTCCGCTCCTTCCGTAGAGATGGGTGGGGGATGCGTCCAGGCCTACCCCCTTCCGCGGAGCTTGCAAGATCTTGTCGCGTTTCCGGCCGGGTGGTTCGTTCGATCGCGATCCACCACGCGGAAGGAGCATCACATGGCTGAGCGCGGCAACACGAAGCACGGACCGAGACAGGACGAGGAGCTGGCGCACGAGTCGCAGCCGTTCGTCCAGGGGCACGGTCCCAGCCACGTCGAGGAATGGCGACAGACGGAGCCGATGCCGGACGACACCGACGACGCCGAGGTGGTCGCGGCCTCCGGAATCGACGGCGAGGAGCGGCCGGCCGACGACGACGTGACCAGTCCGGAGGACCAGGGCGATCCGGCGGCGACCGGTCCGGACCCTGTGGCGTACTCCACCGAGACACCCCCGGACGAGGACGGAGACGACCGATGAGCGCCCGCGACATCCTCGCCGGCCTGCTCGCCGAGCCCGGCCCCTGGACCACCGTCTTCGCCGACATCTCCCGTGACCTCCCCGACCCGAAGCGCACGGTCGACCTCCGCCACCGCTCGCTGCTGCAGTCGTTGGAGGAGCAGGGCGCCCCGCAGGGCGACATCGACGCCGTCGAGTCGGCCCTCCAGACCGACTACCGCACGCCGAGCCCGAGCGCCCGGTTCATCGCCGTCCGCGGCGGAGGGATCGAGGTCGACGAGGTGGTGCTGGGTGCTGTGCCCCGCGACGGCTGGGCCTGGCACGCTCCCGTCATCGACCCCATCCCGTTGCTGGCCCACGACGCGTTCGACTTCCACGCGATCCTCGTCGAGGCGGCGCGGGACGGCGCCACCCTCTGGCATCGCCGTCCCGACCTCGATCACGACTCCGACGCCCCCGTCGACGCCGCCGAGCCCGCGCAGAAGCTGGACGAGGGCGAGCGCGTCGACGGCAGGACGCACCCTATCCACAAGGTGCCCTCGGGCGGCTGGTCGCAGCTGCGCTACCAGCACCACGTCGAGGAGAACTGGCGTCACAACGAGGCCCTGGTCGCCGAGAGGATCGAGGAACTGATGGTGCGCTTCCACCCGCGGCTCGTCATGGTGGCAGGCGACGTGCGGGCGGTCGAACTGCTCACCGAGAAGCTGCCCGCCGCGGCGAAGGAGGTGCTGTACACCGAGCAACTCGAGGCCGGTCCGGGCGACGATCAGGAGGAGCTGTTCCGCCGATTCGAGGAGGCGGTCGCCCGTGTCGCCGCGGAGGACGAGGAGGCCGCCCTCCAGCGCATCTTCACCCGGTCGGAGGGCGAGGGCCGCAGCGAGGCGCTCGGCATCGGGGAGGTCGTCGACGCGCTGGAGCAGAGCCAGGCGGACACCGTGCTCGTCACCGTCCCGCGGGAGGCGGAGCGCACCCACGAGGAGGAGCGCCGGGCGATCGCGCTGGACGCCCAGCCGTGGATCGCGTCCGCCCCGGAGCAGGACTTCGGCGCCGGTGAGCTGGGCATCGTGCCGGCATCGGTCGCCATCGCCCGGGCTGCTGTGCTGACCGACGCGCGCGTGATGGTGGTCTCCCCCGGCGAGTTGCCGGGGGACGCGCCCGCCGCCGCGCTCCTGCGCTGGCCGGTCGGGCCGCCGCAGTCGGAGTAGAACCGCTCCGCGTTCCACGATCCGCCTGGGAAATCCAGGCCCTAGCCCCATCCCGCGCCCGGCCTACCGTCGGGCATGACAGAGAAGACGACGAAAGGAGCCGACATGGCTGCAGTGACCAAGTCCATCGATGTGAACGTTCCCGTGACCACCGCGTACAACCAGTGGACCCAGTTCGAGTCCTTCCCGCACTTCCTCGACGAGGTCGAGGAGATCACCCAGGTGGACGACACCACCAACCACTGGCGTGTGAAGATCGGCGGCGTCGAGCGCCAGTTCGACACGGTGATCACGGAGCAGCTGCCCGACGAGCGCGTGGCGTGGAAGTCGGTCGCCGGCGACACCGAGCACGCGGGTGTCGTCACGTTCCACCGCCTGTCTGACACCGAGACCAAGGTGACGGTGCAGCTCGAGTGGGCCCCGTCCGACGCCCTCGAGAAGGTCGGGTCGGTCTTCGGCCTGGACGACCACGCGGTGAAGAAGGACCTCGAGAACTTCAAGGAGTTCATCGAGTCGCAGGGCACCGAGACCGGCGCCTGGCGCGGCGAGGTCGACCGCGGCGACACGGTCTGACCCCCAGAACCTGAGAACGGCCCCGGCGGATGTTCGCCGGGGCCGTTCTCGTGCGCCGCTACAGGATCGGCCGGCCGCCCGTGACGGCGACACGCGCACCCGAGATGTACGAGCCCTCGTCGCCGGCGAGCAGGACGTAGACCGGCGCGAGCTCCGCAGGCTGCCCGGCCCGGCCGAGCGGGGTGTCGCTCCCGAACTGCTTCACCTTCTCCTCCGGCATCGTGGAGGGGATGAGCGGCGTCCAGATGGGACCGGGCGCGACGCTGTTCGCCCGGATGCCCTTCTCGCCGAGGAGCTGAGCGAGGGACGCGGTCATGTTCGCGATCGCCGCCTTCGTCGCCGCGTACGGCAGCAGCGTCGGCGACGGCATGTCGGAGTTGACCGACGACGAGCCGATGATGGCCGAGCCCGGCTTCAGGTGCGGAACGGCGGCCTTGGCCAGGTGGAAGAACGCCGACAGGTTCGTCGCGATGGTGTGATCCCACTCCTCATCGGGGATCTCCTCCAGCGAATCGCGGTTCATCTGATACGCCGCATTGCTGACGAGCACGTCGAGACCGCCCAGCTCGGCGACGGTCCGCGACACGAGGTCGCGGCAGTGCTGCGGATCGGACACGTCGCCCCTGAGAAGGAGCGCCTTCCGCCCCGCCTCGCGGACCCACTTGGCCGTATCCTCGGCGTCCTCGTCCTCCTCGAGGTACGCGATGGCGACGTCGGCGCCCTCACGCGCGTAGGCGATCGCGACGGCCTTGCCGATTCCGCTGTCCGCTCCGGTGATGAGCGCGACCTTTCCGGTCAGCTTGCCGCTGCCGCGATAGCTCTCCTCGCCGTGGTCCGGGCGGGGGTTCATCGCCTCCGTTTCGCCGGGCGGTTGCTGCTGTTGCGCAGGGAAAGACATCCATGCCCTCCATTCGTGTGTCTTCACGGTTCAGCACCCACGCAACACCCGCCGCGGCAGCCGGTCAGGGGCTTGGACGCGGCGCGGTCGGCGCGTACCGTCCCCGCAATGAACGCCACACCGGATGCACCCGACGAGCACCAGCGCGACGCCGACCAGACAGCGAAGGATCGCTCCTACAGCCCCGCGAGCGAGCGGGAGACCGAGGTCAAGCAGGACGAGTCGACCGGCGCCTCCGTCCGCCCCGGCACCGGAGGCCCCGACGACGTGGGTGACGTCCCCGTCCCGCCCGAGGACGACCTCGACCCGGCGACCATCGTCGAGCGCGGCGACCGCGGGAAGGACTAGGCGGCTGCCTACTCCTCTCCCTGCCTCCCCGTGAACCCGTCCATCGAGTCGTAGACACCGAACATGCGTCCGGCGACCGCGTCCCAGGCGCGGAGGGGCAGGATGCCGCGGAGCGTTTTCGCCAGCCCGACCGACCACGGCAGCATCAGCATCGGCTTGCCGGCGAGCATCGCCCGCCAGACCCGGTCGACCACGTACTCCGGCGTCATGATGGGCGTCAGCAGCGGACCGCGGGCGCCGTCGAACATCCCGGTGTCGATGTAGCTCGGCGCCACGGTCGTCACCTTGACGTGCCCGAACCCCTGCTGCACGAGTTCGAGGCGGAGGCTGTCGCTCCAGCCGATGACGGCCCACTTGCTGGCGGCGTACACGCTCATCCGCGGATTCGCGACGGTGCCGGCGGCGGAGGCGACGTTGACGATGCGCGACTCGCGGACGCTCCGCTGCATCCCGGGCAGGAACTCCCGCGTGACGTACATCGGCGCGAGCGCGTTGACCTGCATGGTCGGGCGGGTGTCCTCGCCGTTGTCGTGCTCCCAGAAGTACTTGCCGCGGACGATGCCGGCGTTGTTGATGAGCACGTCGACACCGCCGACCTCCTTGCGGACGGCCTGCGCGGTCTGCGCGATCGCCCCGAGTTCGGAGAGGTCGACGACGTAGGGCGAAACGGAGGTCGTCGGCCGCCCGGCGGCGGAGCTCGGCGACCCCTGCGGCGCGCCCCACGCGGCGGACGTGCGCCCGGCGAGCACCTCCCGCCGCAGCCGGTGCGTCAGCTCCATGAGGGCCGGTTCGTCCCGATCCCACAGGATGACGGCGCGCGCCCCTTCGAGGACGGCACGCTCCGCGTACAGCCGCCCCATGCCGGAGGCGGCCCCGGTGATGAGGACACGTGCGCCGCGGACCGTTCTCGCCATGGGTCCATCATCGCAGGCGGGTCGACAGCATGGGCGTGGCGGGTCAGGACTGTGGAGAGACGACGCGCGTGAAGAACACCCGCGAGAAGCCGTTCTCGGTCCGGCGGCCGGTCTCGATGAAACCGCGGCGCGGATAGTAGACCAGGTTCTCCGTCATCTTCTCGTGCGTGTAGAGGCGGACCTCGGCGACGCGGTGCGCACGCGCCTGATCGTCGGCGATCGCGAGCAGCCGTGCGCCGAGCCCGGTGCCGCGCTCGCTCGCCCTGACCGCGATGTTCTCGACCAGGATGTGGCCGGGATGGACGGAGCTGATGAGAAGACCGACGACCGCGCCGTCCCGCCGGGCGACCAGTGCCCGTCCGTCGCGGACCACCGCCGCATAGTCCTCGAGCAACGGCCCGGGCTCGCGTCCGATCCGCGCGACATACGGCTCGTACGCCTCGTGCACCAGCTGCTCGATCGCGGGAACGTCGGCGTCAACCGCCTGCTCGACCACCACATCCATGCGGGGATGCTACGTCCTCCCGCTACCATCGCGGGATGGACGAAGCGATCGAGCGCCTGGTGTCGGAGCTCTCGGCTCTCCCGGGGGTTCGAGCGATCGCGCTCGGCGGCTCGCGCGCCACCGGCGAGCAGCGGCCGGACAGCGACTGGGACCTGGGCGTCTACTACCGCGGACGGTTCGATCCGGCCGGCGTGCGTGCACTCGGGTACCCGGGCGAAGTGTCCGAGATCGGGGGCTGGGGCGGCGGTGTGTTCAACGGCGGCGCCTGGCTGCGCGTCGACGGCATCCCGGTGGATCTGCACTGGCGCGATCTCGACGTCGTCGAGCGAGAGCTGGCGGAGGCCGAGACCGGCCGCATGCACATCGAAGCCCTCGCCTTCCATCTGGCCGGCATCCCCGGCTACCTGCTGCTCGCCGAACTCGCCACCGCGCAGGTGCTGACCGGCGAGTTGCCCCGTCCGGCCTTCCCACCGGCGCTTCGACGAGCCGCACCAGGAGTGTGGTCGGACAGCGCCCGCCTGCACGCCGGCTATGCCCGCAGCCATGCTGCCGCCGGGAGGTTCGCCCAGTGCGTCGCGACTCTCACCGTCGCCGCCCTCCAGACCGCCCACGCGGCGACCGCCGCGCGCGGCGAGTGGGTGACCAATGAGAAGCGCCTGCTCGACCACGCCGGTCTGCGCGCTGTCGACGGCATCCTGTCGAACGCCGACGCGGCGCCCCGGAGCCTTCTGACGGCCTGCGACCGCGTGGTGGAGCTGTGCTCCCCGGTCTGGGACGCCGCCCGACGTCGGTCGGCCGACCTGTAGCGATTCTCTGCGTCCCGCGCGCATCCGGCGCATTTTTCCGCCGGAATGGACAACAAAACGCTTGCGATCCCCGGATAGGCTCGTCACATCCACTCACCTGCCGCGTGCGAGCGGCCGACCAACGACGGGAGGTTCGTCATGTCTCAATTCGTCCAGAACTACACGTCAGACGCGATTGTCGGAGAGCCCGAGGTCGTCGAGGACGGCCGCCCAGTCCGCGAGGTCGCGAACGATCCCGCCTGGCTGCGCCTGAAGGATGCGGCCGTCGCCCTGCAGGCCCTGCAGGTGAAGGACGGCTCCGTCGAGCAGGAGTCCGACCGCCCGGCCGCTGCCGGCCACGTCCGCACCATCGTCGACTCGATCGCCGCACTCGCACCGGCGTTCCCGCACGACGCGTTCTACCTCTCCGCTCTGCAGCGCGACTTCTCCCGCTGGGCGGACGAGGGCTTCGGCGTGCCCGACTTCCTCGACTCGCTGAACGAGTTCCAGCCGCAGCAGCACCGCGTGGACGGGCTCGGCCACCTGGTCGTGTTCCCCATGTACACGCAGAACGGCAGCCCGAACCGGTTCGCCGAGGCGCTGCTGGTAGAGGTCATCTGGCCGGACTTCATCGCAGAACTCGAGGCCGGCGACTACGGCAACAAGCTGTTCGTCGCCCTCCGCTTCGTCGACTTCACGCCCGGCTACGACACCAACTCGGCCGTGCTGTTCCCCGAGACGGTGGCCATGCGCGAGATCCCGTCCTTCACCTGGGGCGCGATCTTCCAGGACCGCGAGGCCGCGCGCTACCGCCGCGTGGTGCGCGCCGCCGCCGAGATCACCAAGCTGGAGCTGCCGGACGACGCGGCCGCGATGCTGGACGACCAGCACCTCACGGAGGAGACCTTCGTGATGTGGGACATCATCCACGACCGCAGCCACATGCGCGGCGACCTGCCGTTCGACCCGTTCATGATCAAGCAGCGGATGCCGTTCTTCCTCTACTCCCTGGAGGAGCTGCGCTGCGATCTGACCGCGTTCCGCGAGTCGGTGAAGCTGGAGCGCGAGCTCAGCGCCCTGCCGGATGCGGAGCTGTCGGATGAGCAGCGCTCGATCCGCGACCACGCCCACCTGGTGCAGTACGCGGTGATCTTCGACCGCATCTTCCGTTTCGCGATCACCGGCAGCCGCGTCCGCAACTACGACGGGCTCGGCGGCCAGCTGCTGTTCGCGTGGATGCACCAGCACGACGTCCTGCACTGGACCGACACCCAGCTCACCATCGACTGGGAGAACGTGCCGGACGTGGTCGTCGCCCTCAGCGACCAGATCAACGACCTGTACTGGCGCTCGATCGACCGCCCGAAGGTCTCCCACTGGCTGGCCGCCTACGAGATGCTGACCCAGACCCTCACCCCGCACCCCGCGTCCAACTGGGCGCGCGGGCTGTCGGACGAGGTGCTGTCCGGCGCCCCGAAGGGCTACACCGACCAGGTGCTGGACGACGAGTTCCCGCTGTCGATGTTCTACGAGGCGCTGAACAAGAAGATGGCCGGCGTCATCGAGTCCACCGCCGGCATCACCGGCACGACGGACGCCGCATGACGGACGCCGCTGAACCCGACTCGGCGGCGCACCCGGCGGCCCGGACCTCCTCGGAGG
>JAEWJG010000372.1 GCA_023386675.1 Actinomycetes bacterium | reverse complement strand
GTCCTACGCCGGCCCCCGCGGCGGGCGGCAAGTAGTTGGCGCAACACGCCGTTACAGCGGGGTGTGTGACGGCGTGTTGCGACAAGTAGATGCGGGAGTGCGGGTGGCGGCGGACGGTCAGGCCGGCCCGCGGTGTCCACGGCAGGCCTCGGGGTGTCCCAGGCCGCGACCCGCGGTGGACGGCAACTAGTTGGCGCAACACGCCGTTGCAGCGGGGTGCGTGACGGCGTGTTGCGACAAGTGGATGCGGGAGTGCGGGTGTCGGCGGCTGGTCCGGCCGGCCGGGGTGGCCATTGCCAGCCCCCGGTGGTGCCCCACAGGGAACCGCGGCGGGCGGCAACTAGCTGGCGCAACACGCCGTTACGGCGGGGTGCGTGACGGCGTGTTGCGACAAGTAGATGCGGGAAGGCGGGTGTGGGCGTGCGGTCAGGCCGGCCCGCGGTGGACGCGGCGGGCCCGCAGGGTGTCCCACGCCGGGACCCGAGGCGGGCGGCAACTAGTTGGCGCAACACGCCGTTAGAGCGGGGCTCGTAACGGCGTGTTGCGACACGTAGGTGCGGGGCGCAGCGGTCAGGCGACCAGGCGGCCGGCCTCCAGGCGGAGGGTGCGGTCGACGAGGTCGGCGGGGACGTCGGCGTGCGAGATGAGGAGCACCGTGCGGCCGTCCTCCGCGGCGGTGGTCAGCACGTCGCGGACGATGGCGTCCGCAGCGGCGGAGTCCACGTTGGCGGTCGGCTCGTCCACGACGAGCACCGGGAAGTCGGCGAGGAGCGCCCGCGCGAGGGCGATCCGCTGCGCTTGACCGCCCGACACCAGCGCGCCGCGCTCGCCGACCGCGGCCGTCAGGCCGCCGCGGTCCTCCACCCAGCCGCGGAGGCCCACCCGCTCGAGCACGGCCAGCAGCTCGTCGTCGGACGCGGTCTCGCGTGCGAACAACAGGTTCTGGCGGACGTCGGCGTCGAACAGGTACGGACGCTGCTCGACGAGCCCGACGGCGCGCCGCACGTCGTCCTGCCGGAGGGCGGCGGTGTCGGCGTCGCCGAGGCGGTAGCCACCGGTGTGGTCGATCAGCCGCGTCAGGACGTGCGCGAGCGCCGTCTTGCCCGCGCCGGTCGGGCCGGTCAGGAGGACCCGCTCCCCCGGGCGCAGGCGCAGACTCACGTCACGCAACACCGGAGCCGTCGTCTCCGGCCAGTGCGCGGACACCCCGTCGAGGACGACCTCCGGCACACCAACCACAGCGTCCAGCCCGACCGCATCCGCCGCATCCACCGGGATGCCATCCGGCACCACCCCAGGCGCGGCCGACGCGATCCGCTCGGCGCTCGCCCGCACGCCCCGCCACGCGCCGAACGCCAGCGGCACCGTGCCGAACACCTCGAACACCGCGATCGGGAGCAGCGCCACCACCGCGAGCCCCGGCGCGGACAGCGCACCCCCGGCAAGCGACGGAACACCCACCGCCAGAGCCCACACCGTCGCCGCGCCCGCGAGCAGCGACACCGCTCCGGCGGTCACGCCAAGACCGACGGCCCGCGCTCTCGCGGCCGCGGTCAGCCGCGCGCTCGCATCCCGCACGCGCTGCTCCCCCGCCTCCAGCGCGCCGAACGCCGTCAGCACGTCGAGGTTCGCGACCAGGTCGTGCAGCGCGTCGTTGAGCGCGGCGCGCAGGGGCGCGATCCGCTGCTCCGCACTGTCGGTCGCCCAACGGTTCAGCAGCACACCGGCGGCGAGCGCTATCACCAGCATGACGAGCAGCCCCAGACCTGCGCCCGGCAGCACCAGGAACGCCACCACGACGCCTCCCGTCACCACGATCCCCGCGGTGACCAGAGGCTGGATGACGCGCAGCGCGAGGTTCTGCAGCTCGTCCACGTCGTCGGCGAGCCGGGTCAGGAGGTCGCCCGAGCGGATGCCACGGAGGCCGTCCGGCGCGAGCGGCACCAGCCGGGCGTAGAGGCGCGACCGCACCGTCCCGAGCTGCCGGAACGCCGCGTCGTGGCCGGCGAGCCGTTCCAGGTAGCGGAAGAACGCCCGCCCGAGCGCGAACGCCCGCACGCCCACGACGGCCATCGAGAGGTACAGCATCGCGGGCTGCTCCGAGGCGCGCGTGATGAGCCACGCGGACACCCCGAGCAGCGCGACGGCGCTCCCGCCGCTCAGCACGCCGAACGCGATCGCGGTCCACAGCCGGCCCGCGGGCGGGATCGCCAGGCTCAGGATGCGCCGCACCTCCGCCCGGTCGGCCCGGGCCATCGCATGCAGCTCAGACACGGGCCACCTCCGCCTCAAGCGTCAGCACCGCATCCGCGGCCTGCGCGAGCGCATCGCGGTGGCTCACCACCAGCACCGCCGTCCCCTCCCGCGCGACCCCGCGCAGCGTCTCCAGCAGCCGCGCCTCGGTCGCCGCATCGAGCGCGGAGGTCGGCTCGTCCAGGATGAGGACCGGGCACCCGCGCGACCGCATCCGGTACAGCGCCCGTGCGACGGCGACCCGCTGGGCCTGGCCTCCCGAGAGACCCGCGCCGCCTGCGGACACCGGGGTCGACGGGTCCAGCTCCCCCGCCGCCGCCTCCTGCAGCGCAGCCTGAACGCGCGCAGAGTCCGGCGTCGGGTCGCCGAGTGCGACGTTCGACGCGATCGTCCCGGCCAGCAGACCGCAGCGCTGGCCGGCCCACGCGATCCGCTCACGACGCGAGGACGCGTCCGGCTGCCCGTCCAGGAGGATGCTCCCCGAGAACGGCACGAACCCGAGCGCGGCCGCCAGCAGGCTCGATTTGCCGCTGCCGCTCGGAGCGCGCAGCACGGTCAGCATCCCCGGCACCACGACAGCGCTGAACCCGTCCACCACCGGCCGGCCGTCGTAATCGACGCCGACCCCGGAGAAGACCAGCCCCCGCGATGCTTCCGACGGAGCCGGCACCGGCGAGGCCGCGGCCACGTCGTCCGCCTCCTCGATGATCGCGAACGCGTTCGCCGCCGCCTCGATCCCCTCGGTCGCCGCGTGGTACGCAGCGCCGACGTTCCGCAGCGGCAGGAACGCCTCCGGAGCGAGCAGCAGCACGAACAGCCCGGCCGACAGGTCCAGCGACCCGCCGAGCAGCCGCAATCCGATCGTGACCGCGATCACCGCGACCGACAGGCTCGCCGCCAGCTCGAGCACGAAGCCGGAGAGGAAGGACATCCGCAGCACCTTCATCGTGTGCACCCGGTACTGCTCGCTGACCTCCCGGATGCGCGCCTCCTGGCGGTGCTGCCGGCCGAACAGCTTCAGCGTCGACAGCCCGGCGACCACGTCGAGGAACCCGCTCGACAGTCGCGACAGGGCCGCCCACTGGCGCTGCTGCGCGGCCTGCGTCGCCCACCCGACGAGCACCATGAACAGAGGGATGAGCGGCAGCGTCACCACGAGGATGAGCCCGCTGGTCAGGTCGCGCCAGCCGATGATCACGACGAGCAACGGCATGGCCACCGCCGTCGCGATCAGTTGCGGGAGATACGTCGCGAAATAGCCGTCGAGCGCCTCCATGCCGCGGCCCGCGACCAGCGTGACCTCGGCCGTGCTACGGCGGGCGACCCATCCCGGGCCGAGCCGTCCGACGGAGGCGACCAGCCGCTCCCGCAGCTGCCCGACCACCCGCGCCCCTCCCCGCGACGACACCGCCGATGAGGCCCAGAACAGCGCGGCGCGCACCGCGACCACGACGGCGAGCAGCACCAGGGATCCGCTCAGCGCGGAGAGCGGCTCGCCCGCGATCGCCCGCACCACGACGTCGGTGACCAGCCACGCGAACGCGACGACGGACGCGGTCTGCAACACCGCGAGCAGGCCGCCGGCCGCGAGCGTGCCGCGCGTCGCGGACGCGTAGCGGAGGAGGCGCGGGTCGAGAGGTCGCATGTCAGGCCGTCACCGACTCCTGCTCGGGCTCGGCGCCCTCCTCCTGCGGGATGTGCGCCCGCGTCACCCGCTTGCGGAAGATCCAGTAGGTGAAGCCCTGGTACACGAGGATGAGCGGCAGGAAGATCGCCGCAACCCAGGTCATGATCGTCAGAGTCGTGTCCGAGCTCGACGCGTTGGCGATCGTCAGGCTGTTCTCGGGGTTCGGCGACGAGGGCATGACGTCCGGGAACAGCGCCGCGAACAGCGACACCACGGCCAGCGCGATGGTGGCGGCCATGAATCCGAACGCCCATCCCTCGGCGCCGCGGAGGTTCGAGATCCAGGATGCGATGAGCGCCACCGCCGCGAAGATCGCCAGTGCGAGGAACACCGGGGAGAAGTGCGCCACCGCGGTCCAGCCGAGGAACGCCGCTGCCACAACGATCGCCGCCAGTCCCGACCACGTCGCCAGCCGCCGAGCACGCACCCGCAGGTCGCCGTCCGTCTTGAGGGACACGAACACGACGCCATGGGTGAAGAACAGCAGCAGCGTGGTGAGGCCGCCGAGCAGCGCGTACCCGTTCAGCAGGTCGAACAGCGTCCCCGTGTAGTCGTGGTGCGCGTTCAGCGCCACGCCCTGCACGATGTTCGAGAACGCGACGCCCCAGAGGAAGGCCGGGACCGCCGAGCCGGCCACGATCATCCCGTCGAACCACTTCTTCCAGCGCGCGCCCGCCCGCTGGTGGCGGTACTCGAACGACACGCCGCGGACGATGAGGGCCAGCAGGATGAGCAGCAGCGCCAGGTAGAACCCGCTGAAAAGCGTCGCGTACCACTCGGGGAACGCCGCGAAGAGCGCGGCCCCGCCGACGATGACCCAGGTCTCGTTGAGGTCCCAGATCGGGCCGATGGTGTTGATCATCACCCGCCTGTCGGTGTCGTCGCGACCGAGGAACGGCAGCGCCATCCCGACGCCGAAGTCGAAGCCGTCGAGCACGAAGTAGCCGACGAAGAAGAAGGCGACGATGCCGAACCAGAGAACTGCGAGATCCATTGCCTGCTCCTCCTAGTAGACCGTGGCGACGGGGATGGGCTCGCCCGCCTCGTCGAGGTGCTTCGAGGCGTCGTCCGGACCCTTCTGGGCCGCCTTCTTGATGAGGGTGAACTCGACCACCGCGAGGGTGCCGTAGATCGCGGTGAAGGCGATCAGCGAGATCAGCACCTCCAGGCCGCTGGTGCCGGGCGAGACGCCGTCCGCGGTCTTCATGAGGCTGAACACGATCCACGGCTGGCGGCCCATCTCGGTGAAGACCCAGCCGACGATCATGGCGAGCAGCGAGAGGGGCATCGCCCAGATCGCGACCTTCCACATCCACGGCTTGGTGCTGCGTCCCTTGCGGGTGAACCAGAGGCCGGCGACGGCGACGAGGATGTGCGCGATGCCGAGTCCCATCATCCAGCGGAACGCCCAGTACGTCACCCAGATGACCGGCGTGTAGTCGCCGGGTCCGTACAGCTGCGTGTACTGCGCCTGCAGGTCGTTGATGCCCTCGACCGTTCCGGTGAGCGTGTGCGTCGAGAGGAATGACAGCAGGTACGGGATGCGGATGCTGAACAGCTCGTGGACGCCGTCGGGCGTGCCGAGGGTGAAGATCGAGAACGACGCGTCGGCGCCGGTCGAGGTCTTGTAGAGCGCCTCCGCCGCGGCCATCTTCATCGGCTGGGTCTCGACCATGGCGAGGCCGAGCTGGTCGCCGCTGAGCACCGTCCCGGCGCCCGCGGCGATCATCAGCCACAGCCCGAACTTCAGCGCAGGGCGCATCGTGTCGAGGTGCTGGTTGCGCGACAGGTGCCAGGCGGCGACGGCGATGATCAAGCCGGCCGACACCATGAAGCAGCCGAAGATCGTATGCGGGAACGCCGCAAGCGCCACCTTGTTGGTCAGCACCGCCCAGAGGTCGGTGAGCTCGGCGCGTCCCTTGGCCGCGTTGAGGTGGTAGCCGACCGGGTTCTGCATGAACGCGTTGGCGGCCAGGATGAAGTACGCCGACAGGATGCTGCCGACCGAGACGACCCAGATCGTCGCCAGGTGCAGTCCCTTCGGCAGCTTGTCCCAGCCGAAGATCCAGAGGCCGATGAACGTCGCCTCCAGGAAGAAGGCGAGCAGACCCTCCAGGGCCAGCGGCGCGCCGAAGATGTCGCCGACGAAGCGGGAGTAGTCGGACCAGTTCATTCCGAACTGGAACTCCTGCACGATGCCCGTCACGACACCCATGGCGAAGTTGATGAGGAAGATCTTGCCGAAGAAGTGGGTGAGCTGGAGGTACTTCGGCTTGGCGGTGCGGTACCAGGCGGTCTGGAAGATCGCCGTGCAGGTGACCATCCCGATCGTGAGCGGCACGAAGAGGAAGTGGTAGATCGTGGTGAGCCCGAACTGCCAGCGTGAGAGCAGGAGCGGGTCCAGCAGTTCGTTCACGAGCGTCCCTCCGGATCACTTCTACGTTCTGTAGAACACTAACTTCTACGAAGTGTAGAACATTCCCAGCCCATTCGCGCTACCCTGGGATCGTGGCCAACCTCGGAGAACTCGAACGGGCCGTCATGGACGCCCTGTGGGACGGCGACGCCCCGATCACCGCGGGCGAGCTACGCGACAAGCTAGCGGCGTCCCGCGAAGGCGGAAAGGCACCGGCGCTGACGACGATCCTCACGGTCCTGTCCCGCCTGGAGGCCAAGGGATTCGTCGCCCGCGACCGCGACGCGCGCCCGCACCTCTACTCCCCGGCCCTCACCCGCGCCGGGCACGTCGCCGACCTCATGCGCGAGGTGCTGGAGTCGTCCTCCGACCGCACCGAGGCGCTGGCGTACTTCGTCGGCTCGGTCGACGAGTCAGAGGCCGAGGTGCTGCGCCGCCTGCTCGACGCCCGCAGCGTGTGAGCACCGACCCTGTCGCGCCGCTCGCCGGGGCGATCTTCCTGGGCGCGCTCGCCGTGGCGCTGGCCTGGCCGGTGCCGCTGCTTCTCGCGCGGGCGAAGTGGCCGGCCGCCGCTCCCGTGCTCGCGGTCGCGCTGTGGCAGTCGATCGCGCTCGCGGGTGGCATCTCGATGATCGGGTCGCTGCTGCTCGCCGGGCTGCTTCCGTTCGGCGACGACCTGTGGGGACGCATCCAGGGCGCCGCCGCCTCCCTGTTCAGCGGGCCGCTGCCGCCGGGCGTCAGCCTGCTCAACGCCTTCCTCCTCAGCGCGGCGGTCCTGCTCACCGCACACCTCCTCCTCAACCTCGCGCTCACCGCGGTGCGCAGCCGCAACCAGCGCCACCGGCACATGGAGCTGCTGCGGCTGCTGTCCTCGCCGCTGCCGGACACCCCGAGCACGCGCGTGATCGACCACCCGGCGCCGGCCGCCTACTGCCTGCCGGGCGCGCGGAGCGTCACCGTGCTGTCCGAGGGCATGATCGAGCTGCTCTCCCCCGCCGAACTGGATGCGGTGGTCGCCCACGAGCGCGCACACCTGCGGCAGAAGCACCACCTGCTGCTGGACGCGTTCCGCTCCTGGAAGCGGGCGCTGCCATGGTTCCCGATCGCGACCCGGGCGCAGGATGCCGTGGCGCTGCTCCTGGAGGAGCTGGCCGACGACACCGCGCGCAAGGCGTCCGGGGACGCGGTGCTCGCCGACGCGATCCGGCTGGTGGATGCGACGGGGCCCGCCGGGGCCGCGCTCGGCGCTCCGAAGGACAAGCGCACGCCCGAGCAGCGCCGCGCGGCCCTGCTCGCGCGCGAGCAACGGCTCACGGCCGGCTATCGCACGGTCGGCCCGGCGTTGCGTGCCGCGGTCGTCGTGGCGACCGCGCTGCTCGTGATCGTTCCGCCGCTGGTCATCCTGCTCAGCTGAGCGCTGTCCAGCACCGGGTCAGGGTGCGCCGCTACGCTTCGAGCATGCCGCGACGGATGCCGACGACATGAACGACGCCCTCACCTGGATCCTGGATCTGGTCCAGAGCGTCGACCCGGTGCTGCGGACGCTGCTCGCCGGGGTCGCGATCATGCTGGAGACGTCGATCCTCGTCGGGCTGATCGTTCCAGGCGACACCGTGGTCCTGGTCGCGAGCACCGGGGTGTCCAACCCGGTCGAGTACGTCGCCCTCGTCATCGCCGTCATCGTCGGCGCGCTGTGCGGCGAGTCCATCGGCTTCGCGCTCGGCCGCTTCTTCGGGCCGCGCATCCGCGCCAGCGCACTCGGCCGCAAGATCGGCGTTCGCAACTTCGACCGCGCCGAGGCGTATCTCGCCCGGCGGGGAGGCATCGCCGTGTTCCTGTCGCGGTTCCTGCCCGTGTTGCACTCGCTCATCCCGCTGACCGTCGGCATGAGCCCGATGCGATACCGCATCTTCATGGCGTGGACGGTCCCGGCGTGCATCCTCTGGTCGTTCGCCTACGTCAGCGTCGGCTCCGCCGCCGCCGGCGGGTACCGGGCACTGTCCCGGGAACTCCACGGGGCCGGGTACCTCTTCGTGGCGGCGCTCGCGCGGTTCGTCGTCGCGGTCGTCGTGGTCA
>JAEWJG010000324.1 GCA_023386675.1 Actinomycetes bacterium | reverse complement strand
GCTCACGGCCGCACCGACGGCGGCGGCGCTCGCGATGCCGAGGCCGGTGTTGTGGGTGAGCGCGCTGACCGTGACGACCGCGTCGACGAAGCCGCCGAGCGGTTCGACCGGAACCGCGATCCCGACGGGTGTGATCCGCATCGCCGCGCCGTTGGTCGCGCCGAACCGGCCGGCCTCCTCGGGCGGCACGCCGTCCTGCAGACGCTGCAGAGCGGCGCGGGTGCTGGGGCCGAGCAGGTCGAGGGAGCCGCGCGCCTCCATCCGCCGCTCCCAGGCGAGGAGCTCGGCGGCGAACGTCTCGGCGCGGACACTGCCGTCGCTGTCGATGAGGAGCCGTGCGAGCAGGATCGCCTGCTCGGTGTCGTCGGTGATCGACCCGGCGGGCATCCCCGCGGCGATCCGCTGGTGGGGCCCGGCGGCCACGAGACCACGGATGCTGCCGTGGTCGGCGCGGATGCACTCCCGGGACAGGGACTGCGTCGGCATGCCGAGGGCGTCGCCGAGCGCCAGACCCTGCAGCGCGGCCAGGGCCCGGGCGCGGGTGCTGTCCCTCACAGCGGCGCCAGGAGCGCGCCACGCAGCCGGTCGCTGAGGCCCGGCGGGACGTCGACGGCGGCACCAAGCGCCTGGATGGCCCGGCTGAAGTACCCGCGTGCAGCGGCGGCGAGCGTGATGTCGACGATCTCGCGGTCGCTGAGGCCGAGGTCGCGGAGTCGCGTGGTGTCGGCGTCGGTGATTCCGCGGGAGTCCGTGACGACGCGTTCCGCGTACTCCATCATCGCCACCTCCGCGTCGCTGAGCCCGGCGTCGCGGTAGTCGCGCGCGATCCGCTCGAGTTCGTCGGCGTCCATGACCTTCAGACTCTTGCGGCCGTGCGCCAGGCGGCAGTGCTCGGAGTGGAGTGCCTGCGCGGCCGCCAGCGTCACCAGCTCGTACCGGCGGACGCCCAGTTGCGACACGATGGCGCCCACGAGGTTCTCGAAGCCGCGGACCGCTTCCGGGTTCATGCTCATCACCCGCGTGTAGTCGGCGACGTAACCGAGGTCCTCCACGTCTTCTTCGTAGAGCGCAGCGACCTCGCCGGTCGCCTCGGACGGTTCTGGCGTGCGGATGATGGTCACGGCTGCCTCCTCGCGTGCGGTCGCCCCATTCTCACGCGGACGGCCCCTGGGCTGCCAGGGCCCGTGTCCGCAATCCGCGGACGCCACCCGCACGCTTTCCAGCGCCGCTCAGTGCGCGAACGCCGCCTCGGCCGGCACGTCGGCCGGCTTCCGGATGAAGAACGACCCCACCACGCCGAACAGCGAGATGATCGCCCCGGCCACGAACGCCCCGCGGATGCCGCCCGCCTGCGCCGCATCCGCAGACGCGCCGCCGGACGCGAGGACCGTCGCCTGCAGTGTCAGCACCGCGATGAGCAGCGCCGTGCCCGCCGCGCCCCCGACCTGCTGGATGGTGCCCAGAATGGCGCTGCCGTGGGAGTAGAGGTGCGGCGGCACCGCGCCGAGACCGGCGGTGAACAGCGGCGTGAACATCATCGCGAGTCCGAGGCTCATCGTGACGTGCGCGGCGATCACCAGCCCGACGGGTGTCGTCTCGGTGACCATCGTCAGTCCCCAGAGCACCAGGCTCACCAGGATCGCGCCCGGCACGACGAGCACGCGCGGGTCGAACCGGTCGTAGATCCGTCCGACGAACGGCGCCGCGAGGCCCATGATGAGCCCCCCCGGCAGCAGGATGAGTCCGGTCGACAGCGTGTCGAGGTGCAGGACATGCTGCAGGTACAGCGGCAGCACGATGATCACGCCGAACATCGACGCCGTCGTGATGGCCATCAGCACGATGGACACGGTGAAGATCGGGTAGCGGAACGTGCACAGGTCGAGCAGCGCACGGTCTTTCCGCTGCAGCAGCAGCTGGCGCGTGATGAACGCCGCCAGGCCGAGGACGCCGACGAGCAGCGAGCCCCAGAGCATGAACGGGTTCGAGGAGGACCCGCCGGCCTCGCCGGAGAGCGTCAGGCCGTACACCAGGCCGCCGAAGCCGAACGCCGACAGGATGACCGACAGCACGTCGATGCGCACCTTCCGGGTCTCGGTCACGTTCTCGACGAAGCGCATGCCGATGAGCAGCATGACCAGCGCGATCGGCAGCACGATGAGGAAGATCCACCGCCACGGCAGGAAGTTGAGGATCAGGCCGGAGATCGTCGGGCCGATGGCGGGCGCGACCGAGATCACGATCGAGACATTGCCCATCGTGCGCCCGCGGAGCGCGGGCGGCACGAGCGTCATCAGCGTCGTCATCAGCAGCGGGATCATGATCGCCGTCCCGGACGCCTGGACGACGCGGGCGGCGACCAGCACCAGGAACCCGGGCGCGAGCGCGGCCGAGAGCGTTCCGAGCGAGAACAGCGACATCGCGGCGATGAACATCTGCCGGGTCGAGAAGCGCTGCAGCAGGATGCCCGTGATCGGGATGACCACCGCCATCGTCAGCATGAACGCCGTCGAGAGCCACTGCGCCGCGAGCGCGTCCACGTGCAGGTCGTCCATCAGCTTCGGGATGGCGACCGTCATGATCGTCTCGTTGAGGATCACGACGAACGTGGCCGCGAGCAGCAGCCAGATCACCCGCTGGTCACGCGGCGCGATGCGGGCGGGCGCGGCCGTTTCCGCCGCGGCGGCGGGAGGGCCGGCGTCGACGGATGGTACGGGTGAGGTCTGCTCAGTCACCCGTTCAACCTAGCGAGAGCCACCGACAGTGTGGGTGTCGATCATGTGAACTGTGGAGAAGTTCGCTCTCCGCAGAATAGGGGAATAAAACGTGCGAGAGCGGGGGAGTCCGTCGCCGGACGCCCCCGCTCCCAGAAGGTGGCTCAGTCCACCCCGCGCCCGTCGCCCTCGACGTCGATGCGCTCCTTGCGCACATCCTCCTCGACCGTCTCGGTGCCCGTGACCTTCTGCGCGTCGAGACGCACCCGCTCCACCGGCACCGTCTCCTTGTCGACCACCGGCCGCTCCTCGTGGAGGACCACTTCGTGCTCCTCCTCGCTGAGCTCGGGCCCGTCGAGTGCGTCGCCGACGTTGGCGTCGGTGATCGGCTCGCGCTCGACCCGCACCTCCTCGCGGCTGACCGGCACCTCGACCTGCTGGTTCTCGGTCACCACGTACTTGCGCAGCCGCGCCCGGCCGGTCTCGACCTGCTCGGTGCCGACGTCGAGCCGCTCCTCCGAGCGCGTCATGGCGTCGTCGGTCGTCGGTCCGGAGGTGTCGTAGCCGGCGCCACGCGCGGTGTCCGTCGCCGTGCCGGTGCCGGTCGACGCTGCACCTCCGCGGTAGTACGTGTACAGCTGCTCCTCTTCCTGCGGGCTGAGCTCCGCGTCGTCCTCGATCCGCGGCGCGTCCTTCACGACCGCCTTCTCGAAGGGGACGCGCAGGTCGTCGCCGTCCTGCGTCGCGTCGTCCAGCGGGACGAAACTCTCCGACGTGCCGAACAGCCCTGTCTTGACCGAGGCCCAGTTCGGCCGACCCGTGGACGGGTCGACGTAGATCTGGCCGACGGTGCCGATCTTGTCACCGTCGCGGTCGACGACCTTCGCGCCGATCAATCCTGCGATGTTGGTCTCACTGATCATTTCGTGTGTTCCTCCTCGTGGCGCTCGCCATGGCGAGCCTGTTCCCCCGCTTGTGCGGCCCTGGATCAGGGCTCGCCGTGCCTAGCGACCGAGTCCGACCCGGTCGACACGACGGTGATAGCGCATGCCCGCGACGCCGCCCAGGATGGCGCCGCCGAGGCTGACGATCGCGACGATGATCGCGGTGACGATCCCGGTGACGGTCACCGAACCCTCCCCGAGCGGGATGCGCGGGAAGCTGTTGAGGTTGCCCAGGATGTTGAACTGGCTGCCCAGGACGAGGCTCAGCACCGCGACGACGACGGCCACGATGACGGCCCAGAGCCACACGGCGATGCCCTGCTTCGCGCCGTCGAACCGAGCCATCCGGCCCGCGACGTATCCTCCGCAGAAGTACGCGACGAACAGGATGACGACGAGGGCGATGGCGCCGACGATGCCGACGGTGGATGCGTTGGCGTTCGCCTGGTTCGCAGCCCGGTTCACGTCGCCCCCGGCGGTGCCGATGCCGACGGCGGCGCCCGCCGCGGCGACGAGCGCCGTCAGCAGAACGGCCATGCCGGTGGCGGCGAGCCAGCCGAAGAAGGCGGAACCGAACTTCATCCCGCCGAACTCGCTCCTCTCGCGTTCGAGCACGTCGTTGCGGAGGGTGTGGGTGCGATCGACGGGCACCGCGGCGCCGGTCGAGTCGCGGTCGTAGACGGCCTCGCCCGGCGCACGGTAGTCGCGGACGACGGGCTCGCGGTCGTCAGGCACGACCGGCTCTCGGTCGTCGCGGACGACGGGCTCTCGGTCGTCCCGGACGACGGGCTCTCGGTCGTCGCGGACGACAGGCTCCGGATCCTCCCGGCGCAGCGGCTCCCGGTCCCCGGGCAGCGGTTCTCGGCCGTCGTATGGAGGCGTTCGATCGGTCATGGCGTCCCTCTTCCAGTCGCCCGCTCGTGGCGGGATCTCGGTCGGTCGAGAAAGACGGTATGCGGGCCTCGGAGGCGGGCCCAGGTGGTTGACGGACCGGTCCGTCCGGGGGATCCTGAGCACCAGCCGCGCCCCGATCCCACCCGATGTCAGCCCGCGAGCCCCCGCACGACCCGCACCGCGTCGCCCACCGCCGGCGCGACAGCAGCCAGGTCGGCGGCCACCACCTCCGGCCCCCACGTGAACCGCACCGCCGTACGTGCCACATCCTCCGGGTAGCCGAGCGCCAGCAGCACGTGCGACGCATCCTCGCTGCCGGCCGCGCACGCCGAGCCGCTCGACGACACGATGCCGCGCCGCTCCAGCTCCAGCAGCACCGCCTCGCCGTTGGTGCCGGGGAACACGAACGACGCCGTCCCCGGCAGCCGGGAGGTGGGATGCCCGGTGAGCTCGGCATCCGGGACCTCGGCGAGCACGCCGGCGATGAACGCATCGCGGGCCGTCGCGGCTGCCGCAGCCCGCGACGCGCGATCCGCCATGGCGAGCCGCGCGGCGGCCCCCAGCGCCACCGCCCCCGCGA